>NZ_JACFYJ010000027.1:0-92893 GCF_037126505.1 Paraburkholderia bengalensis | reverse complement strand
GCCGCTGAACGGCATATCGTCGATGAAGTCACCCGTGTGGATCTGCGCGCCCAGCGTCGCAAAGCGGTCGCGCGCCTTGGCGGCGGCGGCAGCACTGCCGACGAAGCGCGGATGCCAGGCATCATCCGCTCGTCGATGGAAGCGACCATCACGATCGACGAAGCGCACAACATCGTCGTCTTTAATCCCGCTGCGGAGCGCATTTTCGGCGTGACGGCGGCGCAGGCACTCGGCATGCCGCTCGCGCGTTTCATTCCGCCGCGGTTTCGCGACGCGCATGCGCAGCACGTCGCGCAGTTCGGCGTGACGGACGTCTCCCAGCGGCAGATGGGGCCGCAGCCGGTGCTATGCGGGCTGCGCGCGAACGGCGAGGAGTTTGCGCTCGAAGCGTCGATCTCGCAGACGCGCGAGTCGTCCGGCAAGCTCTACACCGTCATGCTGCGCGACGTCACCGCGCGAGTGAAGGCGGAAGCCGCGCTCGAGCAGTCGCGGGAGGAATTGCGGCGGCTCTCCGCCAATCTGCAAAGCGTGCGCGAAGAAGAAAAAACCCGCATCGCGGATAATGGGCGTGGCGCCCGACGCCACCCAGGTGCGCACGAAGGGGACGGCCAGTCGTCCGGGCTGATCGGCGTGCGCGAGCGGGCGCACAGGCTGGGCGGCGCAGCGCAGATCGATACGGCGGAAAACAACGGCTTTGCGCTGAACGTGACGTTTTCGTTACAGGCTGTGCAACAGGAGCACACGCATCCATGATCAAGGTATTGCTCGCCGACGACCACACGCTCGTGCGCGACGGGCTGCGCCACATCCTGCAATCCGCGAGCGGGTTCGAGGTGGCGGGCGAAGCGTGCGACAGCGCGTCGACGATCGCGCTCACGCGCTCCACCGACGCGCAGGTGCTGGTGCTCGACCTGTCGATGCCCGGGCGCAACGGCATCGATCTGATCAGGCAGATCAAGGAAGAAACGCCCGCGCTGCGCATTCTCGTGCTGACCATGCATGCCGAGCAGCAATACGCGGTGCGTGCGTTCAAGGCGGGCGCATCCGGCTACATGACCAAGGAAAGCGCGAGCGCCGAACTGGTTGGCGCCGTGACGAAGATCGCGGCGGGCGGCGTCTACGTGAGCCTCGCGATGGCCGAGCGCCTCGCCCAGCATCTGAACGAACCCGCCGAAGCACTGCCGCACCAACGGCTGTCGGACCGCGAGTTCGACGTGTTCCGGCGCATCGTCGCGGGCCAGAGCATCACTGAAATCGCGCACGAGCTCTGCGTGAGCGTCAAGACGATCAGCACGCACAAGACCCGCATCCTCGAAAAAATGCAGATGCCCAACGAAAACGGTCTCGTGCGCTACGCCGTGCGGCACAAGCTGATCGACGACGAAGACGGCATCTAGCGGCTTGCTGAACCCAGATGCGGCCAAGGGTAGGAATATTCCTATAGTCGTTACCTCTATTCCTGGCCTGACTTCAAGCATCGCCGATACAATTTTGAGATAGATCGGCCGATACTCGCGGACATGGATACCGCCGTGTCAACCGCCGCGAAGGTCTACCTCGTCGACGCCGCTGTCGAAGTGAGACGGCGCCTCGCCCGTCTGCTCGATGCGATACCGGGCGTCGACATCGCAGGCGAGGCCGAGGACGGCGACGCGGCGCTCGAAGGCATCGTCGGATCGGGTGCGGACATCGTCGTGCTGGACTTGCGTCTCGCCGACGGCAACAGCCTCGGACTGATCGACGCGCTGTCACGCGCGCATCCGTCCGTCGTCAAGATCGTGCTGACCAATCACACCGCGCGCGCCTTCCGCGACGCCTGCAACGCAGCAGGCGCCGAGCTTTTCTTCGACAAGACATCCGAATTCGATGCGGCCTGCCGCGCGATCGCACACTTCGCTCGCCTTCGCGAGGCGCGATCGACCAGCACGCCCCCGTGACGCTTCAGGAGCCGATCATGCATGCCGCCACCGCTCTCGCATCCGACCATCCGATCGCGCGCGCCGCGACTGTCGTACCGATTCAGCCCGCCGTCCGACGCGAGCCGCCGACGCAGCGCTCGCCGCGCTGTTCGGCCTGCGCGATGCGCGCGTTCTGCATGCCGCCCGAGCTGAGCGCGGACGACCTGAAGAAGCTCGATTCGCTGATCTGCTCGACTCGCTCGGTCAGGCGCGGCGACGCGCTGTATCGCGCGGGCGACGCGTTCCAGAGCATCTACGCCGTGCGCGCCGGATCATTCAAGACGATGGTCATGCATCGCGACGGACGCGAGCACGTGACGGGCTTCCAGATTCCGGGCGAGGCGCTCGGGCTCGACGGCATCGGCACGGGCCAGCACAACGGCGATGCGATCGCGCTGGAGGACAGCGTCGTGTGCATCATTCCGTTCGCGCAGCTCGAGGCGATGTGCCGCGAGATCAAGCCGCTGCAGCATTACATCTATCAGATGATGGGCAGCGAAATCGTGCGCGAGTCGCGCCAGATGATGCTGCTCGGCACGATGACAGCCGAGCAGCGGGTGGCGACGTTCCTGCTGGGCCTGTCGCGGCGCTTCAAGGCGCGCGGCTTTTCCGCCGCTGAATTTCATCTGCGCATGACGCGCGAGGAAATCGGCTGCTATCTCGGCATGAAGCTCGAAACCGTGAGCCGCATGTTCTCGAAGTTCCAGCGCGAGCGGCTCGTGCACGCGAACGGCAAGACCATCCGCATCGTCGATCCCGACGCCCTCGCGCGCGTGTAGCGGCACGCGTCGCGTCATGGGCGGCCCGCAAGCCGCGCGCGATGGCCGGCGTCGTGTGGTGAGTGACGGGTGCGCGGCTTTGCCGCACGCGCACGGCAAAGCGCCTTGACATGCCTCAAATTTCGCCGGCTGCCAACCGGTAGATTGAAAGCGTGATCTACGTCGGAGCGCCCATCATGAGAGTCACTCTTCACCTCGATACGTTCGAATGCCCCGAGGCATCCGTGTACGCCATTCTTTGGCTCGACCGCGATGCGCGCAAATGGTCGCGCGAGGGGCACGCGGGAATCGATCTGCCCGCATGGGGCGCGCTGGTGCTCTCGAAAGGCTGTACGCGCGTCGTGGGCGGCGCGGACGGGCGCGTTTGCTGCGAATTGTCCGGTCTCGATCTGCTGCCGGCCGACGGCCCGTTCGAAGGCGAATCGGGCGTCGCGGTGTGGTATCCGCATGCGGACCGCGCGCCCGTCGTCGGGCAGTGGCATGTGCAGTGGATCGACGACAGCGATGGCGTTCCCGAGCATGGCGTATTCGCCGACGACGAAATCGCCTAGCCTTCGCGTCGCCACACGCCGATGTGCGGCCGCTATCGCTGCCGCACAGGGCTTCGCGCCGCGTTCCGCAAGGTTTTTTCCGCGGCATCGAATGCGCAGCGGACAGCCTCTTCTGCATTCTCCGCGGCATAGCGGCCGATGGGCTGCAACTCGTTCGTCTGCGTGACGAGATCGAGGCGCACGTCGTAGAGCGGCGTTCCGGAGCGCAGACGCAGGGCCTCGATAGCGAGATGAAAGTTCGACAGCAGCGCGCCGAACCGCTGCAGACGCAGCAGTTGCGCGACCGCTTCGGCTTCTAGCTGCGCTGTCGCGCTGCAGCCGAGATAGACAATCTGCATGCCGATGCCCATCATCGCCTCCCGTGATGGCGTGTCCGATCGTGCCGCCACGCTGCGCGCGGATTGGCTACACCCAGCGGCTACTCCGTGCAGCTCCTCCGTGCGGCTACACCCGGATCGTTCGCGAGCGCTTCAGCTCGATCCAGACCATGCCTTCGCGCAGCCCTTCGAGCAACGCGTCGCGCTCCGCCGCGCATGGCACGTGGCTTCTGAACGCATGGGTGAACGTGCAGCCGCCCGTCTCGTGACTGACACGGACGTCGGCGCAAAAACCGCCGCCGTCGGCGCGCGCCGTTTTGACGCTTACCGTCCAGCCTGCTTCGCCGACTTTGCCCGTCAGTGCCATTGTGCGTTCTCCATTCGATGCGCGAATCCGTCCTGTCAGCGTAGCCGTCCGCGCGGACCCTCGCTTGATTCAGGTCAACGCGCGGGGCGGCGGACGCAAGCTGGTGCAAGGAGAAGCGACCTGTTATAACTCAGCTTCGACTGCGCAGCATCGACTGACTCATGCCCGGAGCCGCGATGACAACGCCGAACCACAAGCCTTCCCCTCGCGGCACAGCGGCGAGAGCGGCGTCCGTCCCGGACGTGCCGCTCGAAGACCGCTATGTGCTGCTGATCGAGGCAGTCACCGACTACGCGATTTTCATGCTCGATCCCGCCGGTAACGTGTCGAGCTGGAATTCGGGTGCACAGCGCATCAAGGGCTATTCGCACGACGAAATCATCGGCCGTCATTTTGCGACGTTCTACACGCCAGCCGATATCGCCGCGGGCAAACCCGCGCGCGAGCTGAAAATCGCGACCGCCGAAGGGCGCGTCGAAGACGAAGGCTGGCGGGTGCGGCGCGACGGCACGCGCTTCTGGGCCAACGTCATCATTTCCGCCGTCCGCGATGCGGGCGGCACGCTGATCGGCTTCGCCAAAGTCACCCGCGACATGACCGACCGCAGGCGCCTTGCCGAACTCGAACGTGCCAGCGAAGTATCGGCGCAGGTGCAGATCACGCGGGAAAACGAGCAGAAGCGCATTGCGCGCGAACTGCACGACGACCTCGGCCAGCAATTGACCGCGCTGAAAATGAGCGTCGCGCTGATGGAAGCAACACTCGCGGGCAAGGCGGAGACGGCGCATCTGGTGCCGCAGACCAACGCGCTCAAGACGGAGATCGACGCGATGGCGACGTCGCTGCGCCGCATCGCCGCCGACCTGCGCCCGCCGCTGCTCGACGATCTGGGCCTGACGGCCGCGCTCGAATGGCTCGCGGAAGACTTCACGAAGCGCTACGACGTCGATGCGACGGTGCACATCGAGGCAGGCACGCCGCAGTTCAACGAGTTCGCATCGACCACGCTGTTCCGGATCGTGCAGGAAGCGCTGACCAACGTCGCGCGTCACGCGAAGGCGACACTGGTGCGCATCGAGCTCGCGCGCGCGGGCGATTTTTTGTCGCTGGAAATCGAGGACAACGGCTTGGGCGCGGCGCTCGAGCAGCCGCCTGGCAAGACGTCGTTCGGGCTGCTCGGCATCCGCGAGCGCGTCAGGCAGTTGCAGGGCGCCGTGTCGTTCGTCAGCGCGCCGGGCGCCGGCTTTTGCATCTCGATCCGGCTGCCCGCCTCCGCGGCGCAATGACAGGCCACGTCATTCGACGTGACGAAGCTCGCGACGAAGAATCTTGCCGACGGTCGACTTGGGCAGCGCGTCGACGAAGCGCACGATCTTCGGCACCTTGTAAGCGGCCATGCTCGCGCGGCAGTGTGCGATCAGCGTTTGCTCAGAGAGTTCGGCGTCCGGCGCGGCGACGACAAAGAGCTTCACCGCCTCGCCCGTGCGCTCGTCCGGCACGCCGACGCACGCGCATTCGGCAACGCCCGCGAGCGCCGTCGCGACGGCTTCGACTTCGTTCGGATACACGTTGAAGCCGGAGACGATCACCATGTCCTTCTTGCGGTCGACGATCTTCAGGAAGCCCTTGTCGTCGAACACGCCCACGTCGCCGGTGCGGAAGTAGCCGTCGGCCGTGAACGCGCGCGCGTTCGCTTCCGGCTGCTGCCAGTAGCCGCGCATCACCTGCGGGCCTTTCACGCAGATCTCGCCCGCCTCGCCGATGCCCACTTCGCGGTTATCGTCGTCGAGCAGCTTGACGTCGGTAGACGGCACGGGCAGGCCCGTATTGCCCGAAAAGCCGTCGACGAACTGCGGGTTGAACGACACCACAGGCGACGTTTCCGACAGCCCGTAACCTTCGCGGATGAAGCTGCCCGTCACGGACTTCCAGCGCGCCGAGATGACGTCGATCATCGCCGCCCCGCCGCCCGCGGACAATTTGAGCCGCGACCAGTCGACCTCGCCCACGCGCGGATGCGAACCGAGCGCCGCATACAGCGTATTGACGCCGACGAAGATGGTGGGCCGCGCGGCCTTCAGCACGTCGATGAACGCGTCGCACTCGCGCGGATTCGCCACGAGCCAGTTTTCCGCGCCCACCGAGAAGTACACGAGGAAATTCACCGTGAGCGCGAAGATGTGATAAAGCGGGATCGCCGTGACGACCACTTCTTCGCCGGGTTGCATCGCATCGGGCATGAATGCCTTGAACTGCTCGATGTTCGCGACGAGGTTGCGATGCGACAGCGCCGCGCCCTTCGACAGCCCCGTCGTGCCGCCCGTGTATTGCAGGAAAAGCAGATCGTCGCCGCTCACGTCGGCAGGGTCGAGCGCCAGCGCCGCGCCTTGCGCGAGCGCGTCGCGCAGCGCGGTGGCGCCGCTCAGCGACGTGTCTGGCGCGGGGCCCGGAACCACCGTGCCGCCGCCGTCGCCCGCGCCCGCCGTGACGACCGTCCGGATGCGCGTCTGACCGATTGCGTCGGCCAGCGTGCGCGTCGAGCCGTCGTACACGACGATCGTTTCGACGCCGGCATCGTTGAGCTGATGCGCGAGTTCGCGCGCGGTATAGAAGGGATTCACGTTCACCTGAACCGCGCCGAGCTTGACGATTGCAATGAACGCGATGGGAAACGCAAGCAGGTTCGGCAACATCACGGCCACGCGATCGCCCTTGCCGACACCCGCCACCCTTTGCAGGTATGCGGCGAACGCTGACGAAAGCCGGTCGATGTCGGCGTAAGTCAACGTCTGGCCGAACGCGCGAAACGCGGGCTTCGCGGCGAACCGGCGCATCGCGTCTTGCAGCAGCGCATTGACGCACGGATAGCGGTCGGCGTCGATCTCGGCGGGAATCGGGCCATACGATGCGACCCAATGTCTGCGGCCGGTCGAACGTTGTGCGGAAAGGCTGTCGTGGGTCTGGCTGGCGTTCATGCTGTCTCCTGATCGTTCTGCGGGCACTATCGCGCACGACCGGTGGGTTGCAAATGATCGACGCGGCCGAATTGGTGATCGCAACGGACAAACGCCGGCTTTCGCCGCGCGCGGGAGCGTGCCCAGCGCGGCAGAACCGTGCGCGCTAAGGGACAACCCTGTAGCGGGCGCCGCTGTCCGGGGCGACAATTCGGGACACACAACCGGTATCGTTTCGGACACAGGACCCGTCATGCAGCAACGCTCGCCCACGTCGTCCACCTCCGGGCACGGCGAGCGGCTGACCCACGCGTCGCCCGCCATCGGCTTGCGCGAGAAGCGCTTCACGCCGTCCAAGCTGGTCGCGTTGCTCGACGTCGCGGCGGAAGTCGGCCTCGACGCCGACGCCGTGCTCGCGGGCACTGAACTCGACGCCGAAGCCGTCGCCAATCCATTCACGCTGACTTCGTCGCTTCAGTTTCTGACGGCGGCGCGCAATGCCGTGCGGCTCTGTCGGCAACCGGACCTCGGCGTGCGGGTGGGCTGCCGTCTGCATGCGTCGAGCTATGGCATGTACGGCTACGCGTTGCTGTGCTCGGAAGCGCTGGCGCGCACGTTCGACACCGCTGTCAAATATCATCAGCTCGCCAACGGCACGCTCGATATCCGCTGGATGGAGGCCGACGACGCCGCCACGTGGGTCTTCCCGAATCGTGCGGACGTGCGGCTGCCCGACATCGACGAGACGTTCTATCGCTTTCTGATCGATCTGCAATTCGCCGTGCACGTCACCGTCATCAAGGACGTCATGGGCGCGTGGTGCGTGCCCGCGCGCGCGATGTTCACGCAGCCGCAGCCGCCGCATGCGGACAGGCTCGCTGACGCGCTGGAATGCCCGCTTGCCTTCGATCAGCCGCAAAACCTGTTGAGCTACCCCGCTGCGTGGCTGTCGCGCGCGCCGCAACTCGCCAATCCCATCACGGCCGCGCAGGTCTCGACGCAGTGCGCGCAGCTGCTCGAACAGTTCCGCTGGCAGGCGGGCATCACGCGGCGCGTCTATCAGGAACTCACGCGCTCGCCCGGCAAATTCCCCGATATCGAGCAGATCGCCGAAAGCCTGTGCATGACGTCGCGCACGCTGCGCCGCAAGCTCGAAGCGGAAGGCGCGTCGTACAGCGAGCTGCTGACGGGCGTGCGCAAGGCGCTCGCCATCGACTACCTGAGCACGACGACGCTCGCGATCGAAGACATTGCGCTGACGCTCGGCTTCAGCGACGCCGTGAGCTTTCGTCACGCGTTCAAGCGCTGGACGGGCAAGACGCCGAACCAGGTGCGGCGCGAGCGCGGTGTCGCGCGTCCATAAACGAATGGCTATAGCGTGCCAAAGTTTGTTTGATTGTTCCCGGCAAAAGCGCGGACTTTACACTTGACGCCTGATCGGGCACCGCATGCGATGCGCGTTGCCGCCAACCTGAAAACATCCACGCGAAGGAGACGATGCCCGCTCGCGCGCGCATCAGCGCCCTATGTCTGCCACTCTCGTCTACACCCACGCTGCGTGTCTGGATCATCAGCCGGGCCCGCATCATCCCGAGTCGCCGGAGCGGCTGAAGACCGTGCTGCAGGCGTTGCGCTCGCCCGAGTTCGCCGGGCTCGAATGGCGCGACGCGCCGATGGGCACGCTCGAACAGGTGCAACTCGTGCACAGCCAGGATTTCATCGACGAAGTGGCGGAGATTGCGCCGAAGCACGGCTACATGCCGCTCGATGGCGGCGACACCGTCATGTCGCCGGGTTCGTGGGAAGCCGTGATGCGCTGCGTCGGCGCGGCCTGCGCGGGCGTCGATGCCGTGCTCGGCGACGACGCGCGCAACGTGTTCTGCGCGACGCGTCCGTGCGGACATCACGCGGAGCCTTCGCGCGCGATGGGTTTTTGCATCTTCAATCAGGCGGCGATCGCGGCCGCCTACGCGTATGAAATCCACAAGCTGGAACGCGTCGCCGTGGTCGACTTCGACGTGCATCACGGCAACGGCACGCAGGCCGCGTTCTATCACCGGCGCGAACTGTTCTATGCGTCGAGCCATCAATCGCCGCTCTATCCCGGCACGGGCGCCGCGGCCGAAACGGGCGTGAGCCACAACATCGTCAACGTGCCGCTGCCGCCGGGTTGCGACTCCACGCTGTTTCGCGCGCGCATCGAGGCCGACATGCTGCCCGCCGTGCGCGCATTCGATCCCGAGCTGCTGATCATCTCCGCGGGCTTCGACGCGCACAAGCTCGATCCCCTCGCCGCGCTACGCCTCGACGATGACGACTTCCACTGGATCACGCGCGAACTCGTGAGCATCGCCGATCAGACCTGCGGCGGACGTATCGTGTCGATCCTCGAAGGTGGGTACAGCATGGACGGCCTGGCAGGCGGCACGCGCGCGCACGTGCGTGCGTTGATGGGGCTGTGAGCGCGATCTTTCGCGCACGCAGCTGGATTGCAGCGCAGCGTCACTGACGCTGCGCTACTGCAGCGTCGATATGTAACTGGCAATGTTACGAATGTCGTCGTCGGTGAGATTGCGCACCACGCTGCCCATGTTGCCGCCATCGTTGGTGCGCGTGTGGGAACGAAAGTCCCGCAACTGCTTGACGATGTACTGATCGTGCTGCCCCGCGATGCGCGGCGTTTCGTTCTGCCCCGCGAAGTTGGCGGCGTGACACGCCGTGCAGCGCTCGGAATCCGATTTCATGTGACCGGCTTCGACGGCGGCGTCATTTGCATTGGACGCAACGGGTACGGCCTTTTGCGCGGCGAAATAATCGGCGAGATCTTTTATGTCCGCGTTCGACAGCTTGGCGGCGGCGGGTGACATGCGCGGGTCGCGGCGTCGCCCGTCCTTGAAGTCCTTCAGCTGAAGAGACAGATAGCGCGCTGTCTGTCCGGCGAGAACGGGATATTGAGGATCGGTTGAATTACCCATCGGCCCATGACAGGCCACGCATGCTTGCGCCTTGAGCTTTCCTGCCTGCGCGTCGGCGCGTGCTTGCGCGGGCAACCACACGAGCGTCGCGCACAACCACACCCGCCACGCGTGCGCAACCACGCGCGACGGGCGCGGTGCACACCACGGCGATGTCGCGCAGCGTCATCGAGATGCCTTCATGACGCCGCGCATGCCGTCCGGCGAGCCGAATCCGGCAAGACACCGCGAGGTGCGACCATGCGCGTCTCCTGCGTTAGTTGTTGACCGGGATAGCGAGCGCCAGCGCAAGCGCGAGCGCACACGTCTTTCAAAACGACGAGCGTTGGATGATTGAAAACCGCTGAGAACTTCGCCGGAGCAGGCCAGAGGCGCGAAAGCGCCGCATCTCGCCGACATCCGTGGGCCGGATCAACCAAGCGTAGGCGACGCCATGCGGATTTGCCAGACGAAGGGCACCAAAATGGCGCCTCGCGACGAAGCAATATCGCGCCGATGCTTGTATGAGGATTGCGTGGGAATACGCCGCCAGGACCGCCTTCAGCAGACAGCCGCGCTTCGCGCTACCCTATGCGGTTTTTACCGAATCCCAAAGGACCGCGATGTCTGCTTTTCCCTTCGCCGCCGTGCTATTCGATTGCGACGGCGTGCTCGTCGATTCGGAAACCATCACCAACACCGTCCTCGCGGCCATGCTCGGCGAACTGGGCTGGCAACTCAGCGTCGATGAAGCGATGAAGATTTTCGTCGGCAAGACGGTGATGGACGAGGCGCCGCTCATCGAAGCGAAAACCGGCTTCAGGATTACGCCGGCGTGGCTCGACATCTTCCGCGAGCGCCGCAACGCCGCACTCGAACGCGACGTTACGGCCATCGACGGCATCGTCGCGACGGTGGCTGCGTTGCACGCGCAACTGGATGGCGGGATCGCCGTTGCGTCGGGTGCCGATCGCGTCAAGGTGCGGCTGCAACTCGCGAAAATCGGCGTGCTCGAGTACTTCGAAGGGCGCATCTTCAGCGGCCACGAAACGCCGCGCAACAAGCCGCATCCCGACGTGTATCTCGCGGCAGCCGCGGGTCTGGGCGTCGAGCCGTCGCGCTGCGCGGTGATCGAGGACACGGTAACGGGCGCGACGGCAGGCCGCGCGGCAGGCGCAACGGTGTTCGGCTACAGCCCCGGCGAAAAAGGCCACAGCCCGAAACAAGCGCTGCGCGCCGTCGGCGTCGCGGACGTGTTCGAGGACATGGCGGCGTTGCCCGCACTGCTGACGGGCTGGCAACGCCGAAGCCAGGGCGCGGGAATACGGGACTAGAGGACGACGCATCGAGGCGCGCGGGTCACGCCCCGTCACGTCAAAGCATCTCGGCTGCTTCGAGATTCGCGCCGAAAAAGAAGCGGCTCAACTCGCGCGTCAGCTCGTTGAGAATCGCCATCTCGGGCTGCGTGATCTTGTGCACGCGCTCCGCTTCCGTCCAGTCGCCGTACACGAGCGCGACGGTCGTTTCGTTGGCCTTGACGGGCAGCAACACGAACGCCTGCGCGTCGGCGAGATGCGCCTTGAACCAGTCCGGCAGGCGCGCCTCCATGCGCGGCTCGTGCGCGTTTTCGATGAAGATGCCGACCGGGTTCGCGATCGCGAGATGGAATACGTCCGGTTGAAAGCCCGCGCCGAAATTCAGCGTGGGCAGCATGCGCTCCATATCGGGGCCGAAGCCGATGCGCGCGTGGTAGCGCGCGTCGCCCTGGCGCACGAACACCAGCGTGCGAGACAGCGACAGTCCCGCCAGAATCGCTTCCGATGCGAGCGTCAACACGGGCGCAATCGCCTTGTTCGACGGCAGCGTCCGCAAGTCTTCGAGACCCGCGCCCAGGCGCGCCTGCGCCGATTTGCCCGTACGCACAATGGCATCGGCGTGCGCGCGCAGTTCGGAAATCTCGTGCATCAGGCCTTCGCTGCTTTCTTCGTCGATCAATGCAGCGTTGCGCGCGTCGAGCCGCGCCGCGTCGATCCTGAGCGCATCGCTGTAGCGTACGGCGAGTTCGGCAAGCAGCGCTTCCAGTTCGTCGCCCGGTTCCTGCGTGGCGAGCACATTGGCCACTTCCGTCGAATAGCTGTTGACGGCGCGCAGCCATCGCACATGCTCCGACGCCGGCTCATCCGATTCCGCGCCGATTTCCTGCATGCCCGCCGCGATCGTTTCGGGCAAACGCCAGCGACGCGCCGCCTCGATGCCGATCTCCTCGAAACTCACGCCCAGCAGCAGCGCGCACGCTTGGTTGTCGCTGATGTCATCGACGCTCGCCGTGCGGCGCAGCCGGTCCCATTCGCTTTCCAGATAGAACGCGACCAGCAGTCTGCCGATCTGGCGCATCAGCGTGCAGACCACGGCTTCTTCCGCTGCGCGCAGTTCCGTGCCTTCCGTGATGCGCCGCGCGACGGTGCCGCTCAGCAGCGCGCGGTTCAGTTCGAGCTTGGCGTCGATGCGATGCGGCGCGCTCTGATGAAAGTGATCGACGATCTTCATGCCGACCACGAGATGCCCGACGGTATCCATGCCGAGCACCATCAGCGCGCGCGTGACGGTAGTGATGTTACCGCCGAACGCGACGTACATCGCCGAATTGGCGAGCCGCAACACCTTCTGCGTGAGACCGACATCCGACAGCACCACCTGCACGAGCGACGTGAAGTCGAGGTCGTCGTTGTTCATCGCCGACACCGTGGAGCGCAATGCCTGCGAAAGCAGCGGGAAATCCCCGCGCTCGCTCATGCGCGACCACAGTTTTTCGAGCAGTTCTGGTTTGACGACGAGGGACATCTGGGGGTGGTTTAAAAACGGATTCGTGGAAAGGCGATACAACAGCGGTATCCGTGATTAAAACACAAGCCGTCGTCCGTCATGGTTCCCGCCCGTCGTCTGCCGACGGCAATCCGCCCGTCTGCCGGGCTCTTGCAGATCATTTCAAAGTCTTTCGATGTCGCGTTCCGGCGACAGAATGTGAAACGCAACGTCGATCGTCGCGCATCGCGCGCATCTTGGCCGCACGCGCGCGATACGTCTCCCGCCTCTCCATTAACGGCGCCGATGCGGACAACTTGAGCCGCGCGCCGCCCGCCTACGACGCGCGCTCGACGACGAACTGTCGATACGGCGCAAAGCGCGTGTCGCCCTGCAGCGCGGAGAAGACCTGGGATCAGATGATCGGTAAAAAGGCGCACTTTGTGCGAAGGCTGCGCGGCGTCTTCGGCAAAAACTGCATGAACGGGCGCGGGCGGCAGACGGTATCGGTAGTCGCGCAGCAGCGTCTGCCCGGCTCGCGTCACCGCGTCGTGCTGGTCGAAGGGGCTTGACGGCAGCGCAATAGCGCATTGCGTACGGCTACATACGGCTGCGTACGACTCCATGCGGCCCGTCGGGCGGCTCGACGATTTCAACCGAGCGTCTGACCGTATCACCAAAGTCATATAGGCCGCGGCGCATGCCAAATACATACTGGATTCACGCGGCACTCACTCTTGCGGCGAGCACCGCGATTCACGTGTCAACAAAGTCAATCCTGTACGCCCACAGATTCTGATGGTTGCTCACGTCCCAGGTCTACGCGCCGGCCCGCTCCGATCGAACACGGCGCGCGCTGTCGTTCCGTTTCGGCGCAATCGGACAGTGCGCCGCGATTTTCGTAAGGAGACTTCAAATGAAGACGGTGCTCATCCTCTGTGGCGGCGTACTCTGCTTGTCGGCGTGGCAAGCCTATGCGCAAGAATCCAATACCACCACCAACGTGTCGTCCGCAGCGACGCCCGAAACGGTGATCAATTCCGAAGGGCCCGGCATGTCGTCCGTCTCGATGTCGGGCGGCGGCGCAACCATGTCCCATGGCAAGACGCGCGCCCAGGTCTACCAGGATCTCGTGCACTCGCAACAGGACGGCGAGGCCGCACGTTTGCAGGAACTGTTCAAGGGCGGCAACTGACGCACTCGCCCGGTGCTCGCCCAGCGACTCGCGCGAGCGCCGCGTCCGATGCATCCGAAAAAGGCCGCGCGCCATGGCGGCCTTATCGTGAAGCCCGCACGCCATCGCGGATGGCGCACCGCGCGCGGCTGATCGTGCGCATGTCAATAAAACGCTGCAAACGAAGCTAGTTTTGCGAGCGCAACTTGTCTGCTTCGAGTCGGCGCGTGATCAGGTGAATCAGATAGGTGGCGAACTCCGGGTCTTGATAGTAGAGACGCATGGCATCCGTCGCCGACACCATCAGCAGTTCGCAGTCGCTGAGGCAGCGCGCGGTGCAGGTGCGCCGATGGTCCGGCGAAAAGAGCCCGATCTCGCCCAGTATCGTGCCCTGCCCGACTTCGATATCGATCTCCAGCAAACCGACCGTGCCGCGCACGATGTAATACAGCGCGTCGCTCGGATCGTTCTTGTGGAACAGCACTTCGCCCGCCTTGTAGCGCGTGGGCATCGTGAAAGCGAGCAGCTTGCCGACCGAGAGACGGCCGTCCAGCGCGTGATGCAACTGCACATCGCCGACCTGCGCGAGACGCGCCGCGGCGACGCTCGCCTGCCCGCGGCTACCCACCTTCAACGCCTTGTAGACCGTGTACAGATGCACTTTCACGGTGCCTTCCGTGATGTTCAGCTGCTTCGCGATCGACTTGTTGGTTTCGCCGCGCGCGGCCAGCGCGAGCACCTGGATCTGGCGCGGTGTCAGCACATGCGCCTTCGTGTCGGCGGGAAGCCTGGATGCGGGCGCATCGGTTGCAGGCGGCCCGTGCGAAAGCGCTACAGGCAGCGGCGCCGACGCAGGATAGCGGCTGTCCGCGAGCACAACACGCAGCGCATCGAGCAGCGCCCCGGCCGATTCGGACTTGCCGAGATGCCCTGCCACGCCCGCCGCGACGAAATGCTCGACAGTCTGCGGATCGACGGCTGTCAGCAGCACGAGCACGGGCAGGCCCGACGCGACGCGCTGCGATGCCGTCGCGACGCTCAGCGCATCGGGCAGACAGTCACCGTCGAGCACGACCAGATCGGCCGCCTGTTCGCTCTCGAACACGTTCGACGCGTAATCGGCGCACCGCACGTCGACACGCTCGCCGAGTTCCGCAAGCAGACGCGCGACGCCATCGCGAAAGAGCCCTGCGGGAGCGACGAACAGGATCAGCATACGTGTCTGCTCCTTGCAGTTGGCTGACAGTGTGCGGCGCGCCGACGTCCGTCTGGCCCGCTCAGTCGAAACGGAGCCTGCCGCGACGCGACCTGACGGTGCGCATGAAACGTTATAGCCGACCCGGCGCACGGCGTGTTGCGGCTGGCGCGGCGCAGCGTGCGGAGGGGACCCCCGTCATCGCACGAGCGCCTGCGCGATGCCTGCCGCCGCGCACATCAGCACAACCAGCAGCGGACGCACGCGCCAGCGCGTGAGCAGCACCAGCGCGACGACGGCAACGGCGAAATCGGCCGCGGAGCGCACGGCGCTGGTCCAGACGGGTGTATGGAACGCGCTCGCCAGCAGGCCGACGACAGCGGCGTTCGCGCCCGCCAGCAGCGCCGCGACGCGAGGCCGCGCGCGCAGCGTCTGCCAGTGCGGCAGCACGGCGATCACGAGCAACAGGCCGGGAAGAAAAATGCCAGCTGTTGCCCACACTGCACCGAGCACATGGCGCGACGGCGGGCTCATGCTCCAGCCCAGATATGACGCGAACGTGAACAGCGGCCCCGGCACGGCCTGCGCCGCGCCGTAGCCCGCGAGAAAGTCGTTGGCCGAGATCCAGCCTTTGGCGACGGTCGCCTGCTGCAACAACGGCAACACCACGTGGCCGCCGCCGAACACCAGCGCGCCCGAGCGATAGAACACGTCGAACAGCCGCAAGGCCCACGCCGAAGGAAACAGCGCTTCCAGCGCGGGCAGCCCCGCGAGCAGGAGCACGAACGCGACGAGCGCGACGACGCTCGCGATGCGCGGCAGCGCGGCCCGCGATGACCCCGCGCGGGCATCGGGCGGCGCGCTGGCTTCGGATGCAGCGGCGTTGCGGCAGAACGCGAGCCCAAGCAGCGCGCCGCCGCCGATTACAACGAGCTGCGCGTACGCGCTGTCCAGCACGCTCAGCACCGCCAGCGCCGCGAGCGCGATGGCGGCGCGCGGGCCGTCCGCACACAGGCGGCGCGCCATGTCCCAGATCGCTTGCGCAACGATCGCCACGGCAACCAGTTTCAGGCCATGCACCAGCCCTTGGCCCAGCGTGTCGTCCAGGCGGCCGGCGATGCTCGCGCAGCCGGCCATCAGCAGCGCCGACGGCAGCGTGAAGCCGAGCCACGCCGCCGCCCCGCCGCGCCAGCCCGCACGCAGCAAGCCAATCGAAAAGCCGACCTGGCTGCTCGCCGGGCCGGGCAGAAACTGGCACAGCGCGAACAGGTCGCTGAATGCGGCGTCGTCGAGCCAGCGACGGCGTTCGACGAACTCGCGGCGAAAGTAGCCGATGTGCGCAATCGGCCCGCCGAAGCACGTACAGCCCAACCAGAGAAATGTGCACAGCACTTCGAATGCCGTGCCTGCGCGCGTTTCGGGACGCGGCGTGCTTTCAGTTTGCATGGAGAGTGTCGACGGACGAGCGGATCATGCCGATGGCCTGGGTGCCGGGCGCATCACTCTAACGCAATCCATCGCGCCGCGTGTGGCGGCGACGCACGCGTATGAACAACACGCCGCGCAGGGGCGATTGGCCTGAAACCGGCGGCGACGCCGGTGCCCGTGTCGCCGGGAAGACTTGCAGGCGTCACCGCCGTGACACGCCGCGCGGGACAGTGTCGCGCGGAATACGAATACATCACGCCCGCCGATCTGCGCCGAGCGACGCCATGCTTTCGCCGTTGCTTCGCAATAGAATCGGATTGACGCGGCACACGTTCCCGTTGCTGCGCCCCTTGCCGCGCGCGCATGCCGTTGCGCCCGCCGCATCAACCTTCTTTGCGAGGCCGAGCATGGAGACGAAAGTCATCGCCCATCTGCCCACCGTCGACGTGGAAATCACGCGCCGCATGTTGCCCGACCGGAATGCGGAAAGCGTCGCGATCCATATCACGGCCGTGCCTTCCGTCGAAGCCGCCGCGCGCTGGTTCCTGCAACCCGGTCTGTTCGCGCTGACCTCGCCGATGTCGATCGTTTCGATGTGGTCGATGTGGATGCGCGCAGCGTGGCAGCCGTGGCTCGCGTCGATTGCTGCCGCCACGCCGCAATCGCACGAATCGCAGGAACAGGAGAAACGGCTGACGGCCGACAAACCTGCGTCCGCGCGCGGCTGACGCGTTGCACATTGCGGACGACATCGACGCGGCGACATCGAATGCCGCACGAGGAGCAGCGGACATGCGCGCCATGGTTTTCGACGGATCGAGTCTCACCCTCGCCGAGCGCGAGTTGCCCGAGCGCCTGCCGGGAGCGGGCGAACTGCTGATCGACGTGCTCGCGTGCGGCGTATGCCGGACCGATCTGCATGTCGTCGATGGCGAACTGGACGAGCCGAAACGTCCTGTGATTCCGGGACACGAGATCGTGGGCCGCGTTGTCGCGTGCGGCGCGGACGTGCGGGGGTTTGCGCCTGGCGAGCGCGTTGGCGTGCCGTGGCTTGGCAAGACGTGCGGCGTCTGCCCCTACTGCGCCAGCGGGCGCGAAAACCTGTGCGATGCGCCGGGCTTCACAGGCTACACGCTCGACGGCGGCTACGCGCAGCAGGTCATCGCGGATCATCGCTACTGCCTGCATCTGCCCGAGCGCTACGACGACGCGCGGGCCGCGCCGCTGCTCTGTGCGGGGCTGATCGGCTATCGCACGCTGAGCATGGCGGGCGACGCGCGGCGCGTCGGCATCTACGGCTTCGGCGCGGCCGCGCACATCGTCGCGCAGGTCGCGCGACACCAGGGCCGCGAGGTGTACGCATTCACACGTCCCGGCGACGACATCGCGCAGCAGTTCGCGCGCAAACTCGGCGCGACATGGGCGGGCGGCAGCGACGAAGCGCCGCCCGCGCCGCTCGATGCGGCGCTGATCTTCGCGCCCGTCGGCGCGCTCGTGCCGGCTGCGCTGCAGGCTGTCGTCAAGGGCGGCGTCGTGGTGTGCGGCGGCATTCACATGAGCGACATTCCCGCGTTTCCTTATGCGTTCTTGTGGGGCGAGCGGCGTGTCGTGTCGGTGGCGAATCTCACGCGAGCCGATGGCGAAGCGTTCATGAAGATTGCCGGCGAGATGCAGCTCGACATCGAGGTGACGTGTTATCCGCTTGCCGAAGCGAACCGCGCACTCGACGATTTGCGCAGCGGGCGCGTATCGGGCGCCGCCGTGTTGATGGTGGGTTAAGTCTGAATAACGTTGCTGATCGACTCGCGTACCTCGAAGCGCCAGCGCCCGACTCACTTCTCTGCGTATCGTGCGCTCTTCCGGTGACGGAACTCAGGCAAAATGGAAGTGGAAGTCACGCGCGACGGGCGGCATCGCGCCGCTTGCTTTGCGCCAATCGGACGCATGGAGATGCGCTATGGAAAACCTCCTGAGAAACCGCTCGAAGCTTGCTGCGTTGGCGCTCATGCTGACGGGATGTGCAGCCTCCGGCGTGCCGCAAACCGGGCCGCAAAGTGGAGCCCAGAGCGGACCCCATCTGAGCCCAACAGAATGCCGCGACCTGGCCGCGATCAGAAGCGATGCGCCCAGGACGAGGGCGCAGCAACAAAGCGAGCTTTCAGCCCTGAGAAAAGCGGGCTACAACCCGTCACCATGGAACGACGACCCGAACTTCCCGGAGGATCTGCACGCCGCGCAACGCCTCGTCGACCATTGGTTCAAAACCGAATGCCAGCCCTTACCGCCCGGCTGAATAGCCCGGAATCGCCACGTCGTTCCTCGGACGAGGCGCGCAGCAACCGTGCGTCGTTCGCCCGGTCAGGTGAAACAGCCGCTCGATAGCGGCACTGCGCGGATGCGCATTGCCTGACGCCGCCAGCGCTACGTGCCCAACAACGAAAACGTGATGTCTTGCGCGCCTTCCCATAGAACGAGTTTGCCGAATGCTTCCAGATGCTCGTGGCCTTCCGTCAAGGTGAAGAAGTGATTGCCGGCCAGCTGGCCCATTTTGCTCGCGAAAATGGAGCTTCCGTAGACGAACAAAAACTCCGTCTCGCTGAAGCCCCCCGGATAAAGAAGAATATCGCCACGAGACGCGTGGCTCGTGTGATTTTCGAAAGTCAGCCCCGTATCGAAGTCACCCAGCGGAATCCACACGGCTTCGCCGCTCCAGCGAGAATGAATGACCTTGTTTTTGAATGGCAGCAGTTCGAGAAAGCGTTCGCAGGTGCGCGGTGCCTTCTGTTCTTGGAGCTGTCCGACAAAGCGGAAGGGACCGGCTTCTACGAGAATCTTTTTCATGTTGTCTCTCCAGGTTGGATCAGCACGTCCCACCATGGCTCAGCAGCCGTTCAAGCGGTTCGGGCAGGCCCCGATTCGGCTTGATCGGCGGCCGCGAAAAGCTGCCCTTCACCGCCTTCTTCGGAGCGAGCCGGATCAGGCCCTCGAGCTGCGTAATCGCACTCGACACGCCATCGACGACGGGCACCGGCAATTCATGACGGATTTCACGTGCGAGCCCGGCGAGCGGCGCGCCGGCAATGATGATCACGTCGGCGCCGTCATCGTCGACCACCTGGTTGCACAGCGCCTTCAGTCTCGAAGCGTAATCGTGCTGCACACTCCCGATATCGCGCAGCGGTTCGTCGAGCGCGCGGATGCTCGCCAGCCGGCTCGCCAGATGGTTGCGTTCGACAGTTTCGCCGTACCACGCCTTGATTCGCGGCGAAATCGCGACGATCGAAAAGCGCTGCCCGAGCGTCGCCGCTGTCATGAGTGCGGACTCGGTCAGCCCCACTACCGGCACGTCGATCAATTCCTTGATGCCCTGCAGGCCCGGGTCGCCGAACGCTGCGACCACGACACCATCATAGGTGCCATGACGTTCGGCCGCCACGCAAGCAGACGCGTACGCGCCGACCAGCGCTTCGAAGCGTGTCTCGATGTATGCAACACCGAACGGCGCGGTCGCGACCGCGATCTCGGTGCCAGGCGAAGCACTGCGCTGCGCCTCCGCCTGAATCAGCGCCGAGACACTTTCGGAGATGTTGGGGTTGATGACCAGGATCTTCATGCTGCACTCCGATTTCAGAGGTCGACGTACTGCGGCTTGCCAGCCGCGAGAAAACGGCCCCGGCCCGCTTCCGGCTCGAGATAGCGCCCGCTCTCGACCAGCAGTTGTCCGCGTGACAGACAGTGCTTCGGCCACCCCTGCACGGTTCGACCTTCGTAAGGCGTGTAGTCGACGTTGTGGTGTAACGCGTCGTTCGCGATGGCGACGTGCGCGAGCGGGTCCCACAGCACGATATCGGCGTCGGCACCGATCGCGATCGTCCCCTTGCGCGGATAAAGGCCGTACAGCTTTGCGGGATTCAGGGACGTCAGTTCGACAAACTTGTGCAACGACAGCTTGCCGCGGCTCACGCCATCGAACAACAACGCCAGTCGAGTCTCGATGCCAGGGATACCGTTCGGGATGTGCTCAAACGAGACCTCTTTACCGTCGGGCTTCTTGCCCTGCGGATCATCGAATGAGAACGGCGCATGGTCCGACGAGAACACACTGAATACGCCACGCTTCAATGCGCTCCATACGGCCCGCTGGCTGGATGAGTCGCGCGGCGGCGGACTGCACACGCATTTGGCGCCGTGATAGCCGTCCTCCTGGCCGAGATCTTCGGCCGTGAGGTAAAGATACTGCGGGCAGGTCTCGGCGTAGATGTTGAGGCCGCGCTGCTGTGCCCATTCGATCTGTTCGATCGCATCCTGGCCAGACACATGAACGATCAGGATCGGCACATCGACGAGTTCGGAAAAGGCAATCGCGCGGTGCGTCGCCTCGCGCTCAACCACGGCCGGACGCGAAAGCGCATGATACTTTGGCGCGTAGTTTCCGGCTTCCGTGAGCTTGTCGGTCAGCCATGCGATGCAGTCCGAATTCTCGGCATGCACCATGACCAGCGCCTGGTTGCGGCGCGCAACATCCATCACTTCGAGGATCTCGCGGTCGCTGAGCTTGAGATCGTCGTATGTCATGTAGATCTTGAACGATGTATAGCCAGATGCGATCAGTTCCGGCAGTTCGCGTTCAAGCACTTCGGGCGTGGGATCGGACACGATCAGGTGAAAGGCGTAGTCAGTGACGGCGCGGCCATCGGCGCGGCGGTGGTAGTCGGCCACGGCGGCCTTGAGCGATTGCCCTTTCGCCTGTGCGGCGAACGGGATCACCGTCGTGGTGCCGCCGCACGCCGCGGCGCGCGTGCCGCTCAGAAAGTCGTCCGCCATTTTCAGTCCGTCAGGCATGGGCTGATCGAGATGACAGTGCGCGTCGATACCGCCGGGCAATGTCAGCAGGCCGGTGGCGTCGATCTCGCGCCTGCCTGCGCCAAGATCGCGGCCCAGCGCGACGACGATGCCGTCCTTCACGCCAATATCGCAGTTGAAGCGCTCCGACGCAGTCACCACGTCGGCATTGCGAATCACGAGGTCGTACACGGTTGTCATGGCGGGTCCCTCAGGCAACGTCGGAAAACAGGCGGCCCCAACCTGCGAGCCGGGTCGTATCGTAGCCGGCGAGCTTCAACGACTTCCACACCACCGTGGAGATCGTGTCGTAGAGCGGGATGCCGTGATGCTGCTCCACTTCCGAGGCCAAATGCGCGGCATGCAGGTTGGTGCAGAACGTGACAATGGCCTCCGGGCTTTGCATCGCGACTTCGCGAATCTGCCCGCGCAGCGTATCTTCCGAGACTTCGGAAAACTGAAAGTTCACCTTCAGGCCCAGATGGTTTTCAGAAGAGCAGTCGATGCCGTTCTCGCGGTAATTGGCGACGATCTTCTGCTGGACTTCCTTGAGATACGGCGTGACCAGACCGAATCTCTTCACACCTGTTCTGTCCAGAATTTCGTTCAATGCCAGCACCGACGTGGTCGCGGGGATGCCCGTCGCCTCTTCGATTTCGCGGCACAGGCGGCGGTCGGTCTCGAACCCGAGCCAGCCGGATGACGTGCCGTTCCATGCGATCACATCGACCTTGGCGTCGGCCAGCAACCGCGCGGCCTGAATGATGTGGGTGGTGTCGAATTGCCCGAGCGCCTGCTCGGACAGCGAGATTTCGGTGACCGTGAAGCGCGAGAAATGGGCGCTGACACCGGGGAGATTGGCCACCATCGCGCTCGTGATCGGCTCGAGCGCGGTGTTGGATGAAGGGGTAAGCATGCCGAGCATGACGCGTTTGCTCATGATGAGTCAGCAATCAGGTATGAAAGGTGAAGAAAGCGTGGGTCAGACGGGCAGCTTGCGTTCGTAGTCGATCAGCGTCGAACATACGAAGAGGCCTACGCCGGCAGCAGCGAAAAACATCAGGGCCAGAAAGTACGAGCCGGTCGTCTGCACGATCAGGCCAACGATGATCGGCACGAGAACGCCGCCTATATTCCCGCCCAGGTTCATCAGACCGCCCAGAAAGCCGATCTTGTTGCGTGTGCCAAGGATGGAAGGCAGGCACCAGTACAGACCGCACCAGCGCAGGAAGAACAACGTGGAGGCGAGCAGCACCACTACTGTTGCGGGATTGCCGACATAGGCGACCGAGAAGATCGATGCCGTGGCCGCCACGGCGGCGATACCGAACAGCGTGCGCATGACGCGATTGGGCGAGCCGCCCGCCGCCTTCCACTTGTCCGCGATCCATCCGCCCGCCAGTTCACCGACGAATCCGCTAAAAAAGATCGCGAAACTGGCGCCGCCCATCTGCTGGATATTGAAGCCGTGAACCTTGTTCAGATAGTTCGGCATCCAGGTGAGCAAGCCGTAGAACACCGAGTTGAAGCACATCCAGCCGAAGAACATGCCCCACACCGAGCGATAACGGAAGAAGTCCAGGCTGCGGCCGCTGGCATGCGCCGGCTCGCTGCGATGTTCTTCCTGCAAGGCCGCTTCGAGATAGTCCGCTTCGGCATCATTGACGGCCGGATGCTCGCGCGGGTTGTTACGGATGTAGTACCAGGCGAACAGGCCGGCAAGCATGGTGCCCACACCCGCCACCACGAACGAAGTGCGCCACGAACCAAACTCGCTGATCAATCCCGAGATGATGACCGCGCCGAGCGCCGCTCCCAACGGCGCGCCGCCGTCGAGCAGCGTCGCGCCGCGGCCGCGTTCGTGCCGCGTCATCCACATGGCGTTGAGCTTGCCGCCCGCCGGGTAGATCGGTGCTTCGGCAGCGCCCAGACCCAGTCGGGTGACAATCAGCGCGGTGGCCGTCGTGCAGACAGCGGCAATGCCCTGAAAAAAGCCCCAGAACAATGTCGCACACGCGATGACGATGCGCGGCTTGAAACGGTCAGCCAGCATGCCCCCCGGGATCTGCATCAGCGCATAAGTCCAGAAGAACGAACTGAGAATCAGCCCCTGCACTGCGGGAGCGATGTGAAACTCCTTGGCAATCAGCGGCATGGCCACGGACAACGACGCCCGGTCCACATAGTTGATCGAAATCAGCATCAACATGATCAGAAAAATTCGCCAGCGTACGCCGGTCCGGACCTCGGCCTGCACGGCCGCATTGACGGTTCGCATATGTGTCTCCTCCGTTCGCCTGATGAAGGCCTTCGGGTTTCATGTCTGTGGCCGCGACTGCTCGCGGCCCCGTGCGCTGTATGCGCCGATGCAGTATATGATGCCTAATTATGAATTACAAGCGCCGTATTACGTTGATTTCATTGCGTTTTTATTTTTGTAGATCGTTCGGTGAACATGTAAGACAATTCTGCCAAGACGGAAGATGCAAACGGAAACGGGCGACATGGACATGAAGTCACTATCGGCTGAAACACGCAAGCGGATCAGCTTGCGCGGCACGGGTATGTATGCGGCGATCGCCGAGCGTTTGCGCGAGATGATTCTCGAAGGTGAATTGCCGCCCGGCGCGCACATCGACGAGAAAACCTTGTGCGAGCAGTTCGACATCTCCCGAACGCCTTTGCGCGAGGCGCTCAAAACACTGGTGACCGAGGGTCACGTCACCCACCGGCAACACATGGGTTTTCAGGTCGCGCCCATCGACAGGGACGAGATTGCCGCCATCTTCGAAGTGCTGCATGGACTGGAGGAAACGGCCGGGCGGCTCGCTGCGCAGCGTATCGACGACAAGCAGATGAAAATGCTGCTGGAGCGTCATCGCGCCATGGAGACCTACCACCGCGAGGGCAAGCGCACGGCTTACTACCGCGCCAACCAGAAAGTGCATCAGCACATCGTCGATGTCGCGGGCAATCCTGTGCTCTCCGACATGTACTCGTCGTTGATGAGCAAGATCCACCGTGCAAGAGGCGCGGCCAATGCCGATGTGCTGCGCTGGGCCGAGTCGCTCGGCGAACACAGCGACATCCTGGATGCGCTGGCGAAGCGCGACGGAGCGTGCCTCGCCCGGCTGTTGCGCGAACATTCGGAACACACGGCGGCTGAAGTGATGAAAGTGCTGGACGGCAAGAGCGGAACCTAGTTCACGACTTTGCATGCCGACGGCAATATGTGATCGCGGAATCGCTCGCGCAGCACCAGCTTGTTCAGCTTGCCGGTCGCGGTGTGCGGCAACTCGTCGACGAAGACGACATCGTCAGGAATCCACCACCTGGCGACCTTGTCCTGGTAGAAACCAAGCAGCTCTTCTCGCGTCACCTCGGCATCGGCGCGCTTGACGACCACCAGCAGCGGCCGCTCTTTCCAATCCGGGTGCGCGCAGGCAATGCACGCTGCCTCGGCCACGGCAGGGTGCGCCACTGCCTGATTCTCTATTTCGATCGAACTGATCCATTCGCCGCCTGACTTGATCAGGTCTTTGCTGCGATCAGTGATGCGCATGAAGCCATCGCGATCGATCGTTGCCACATCGCCCGTTGGAAACCAGCCGTCGACGAGTGGCGACACGTCGCTGCGGAAATAACCGTCGATTATCCACGGACCTCGCACGTACAGTTCGCCAAAAGCAACGCCGTCCCACGGCAACTCGCGCCCGTCGTTGCCGACGATTTTCATGTCGACGCCGTAAATGACATGTCCCTGCTTCTCGAGCAGGCTGCGCTGCTCGTCCGGCGAACGCTGCGCCTGCTCGCCGTTGAGTCTTGCGACGGTACCGAGCGGCGACATCTCCGTCATGCCCCAACCGTGGATGGCCTCGACCCCGTAGTCATCCCTGAACGTGCTGAGCATCGCAGGCGGGCACGCCGAGCCACCGATCACCGTGCGCTTGAGCGACGTCAGCCGCAGGCCCGTTTCGCGCATGTAATTGAGCAATCCGAGCCACACGGTCGGCACGCCGGCCGAATACGTCACGTGCTCGGCCTCCATCAGTTCATACAGCGACTTGCCATCGAGATCCTTGCCTGGAAGCACGAGTTTCGCACCGGTCAACGGCGCTGCATGCGGAATACCCCATGCATTCACATGGAACATGGGCACGACGGGCAGCGCGCAATCTCGCGCGGACAGGCCCGACGCGTTGGGCAGCGAGACGGCGTACGCATGCAGCACGGTCGAACGATGCGAGTACAGCGCGCCTTTCGGATTGCCCGTTGTACCCGACGTGTAGCACAGGTAAGACGCGAGCCGCTCGTCGAGCAGCGGCCAATCGAAGTCGCCGTCCTCCGCGCGCACAAGCGCTTCGTAGCCCATGACGGGCGTCGTCATCCGGGGCAGTCGCGCATCGTCGGCGAGCGCGATCCAGCCTCGCACATTCGGGCATTTAGGCGCGAGTGCATCGACGAGCGCGGCAAACGTCGTGTCGAACATCACATAGCGGTCGTCGGCGTGATTGACGATATAGACGATCTGTTCAGGAAAGAGCCGGGGATTGATGGTGTGACAGACCGCGCCGAAGCCTGTCGTGCCGTAGTAAATCTCCAGATGACGGTAGCCGTTCCATGCGAGCGTGCCGATCCTGTCGCCCGCCTCGACACCCAGCGCGATCAGCCCTTGTGCAAGCTGCTTCGCGCGCTTTTCGCAATCGCGATACGTGTAGCGGTGCACGTCGCCCTCGACGCGCTTCGACACGATCTCCGTCGTGCCGAAGTGCCGCGACGCATGCGCGAGCAACGAAGAGACAGTGAGCGGCACGTCCATCATCTGTCCAGGCAACGGTGTCGTCATAGCTGTGCCTCCGTGCTGTTTTCGTCAGCCGCTCCGCGTAGTAAATCGCGTTCAGTGATTCAAGATAGGTTAGTCACAGATACAGTGCAAACGCCCGGCGGACAGTTCCGATGCTTTGCGTTCGAAAAGAGCGACCGGCACGTTGGAAGAGATCCCGAAGAGATCCCGAAGAGATCCATTAGCTGGCTAATTAACGAAGCTGTCTGGAAGGCCACGAGCGCCATGACATCGAAACGCGGCTATTGCAAATGACATATAGCGGAACATGGCGGCATGTCTAGACTCCAAATGCACACCATGCCGTGAATCTCTGCAGTCGTTGCGCTGGACGCCGGGTTCTGTTGTGGAGAATCGTATGAAATGTCGTCTGACCGTCGCGCTAGCGGGCGCGGCATTGTTAGCTTCATTACTCGCTAATCAACATGCCCGCGCACAAACGCCGCCAAATCTTGTCGGCACCTGGAAGCTGGTTTCACTGACCGTTCTGAAAAGCGGCAGCCCCACGGAAATTCTTGGGGAGCATCCCGAAGGTCAGCTCGTGTTTGGTGATGATGGGCACTACACGCTAGTCGCTGTCCGCTCCAATTTGCCAAAGCTTGCGTCGGGCGACCGTCTTTCAGCGTCGGCGGATGAAAGCGAACGGATCTTGCAGGGCAGTGTCGCCCACTTCGGGACGTATGTCGTCAAGCCTGCTTCGCACACAATCGAATTTCACATCCGGAAAGGGACGTTTCCGAACTGGGATGGCGAAATCCAGGCGAGGCCATTCGACATCGATGGTGACCGGCTAACGTACGTCACGCCGGGCAGTTTCGGATATGGCGCATCGACAGCCGTCTGGCAGCGCGACAAAAGCAAATAGGCGCGACTTGCCACCTTTGCAGGCAGTCGGGCCGCTATCGTTTTGCTCTTACCGCGAACTGCCACGCAAGCAAACCAGGAATGAAAATCATCAGATCTCGAATGCGTCGTGCTCCCGCTAGCGCAAGACTCGTCGCGGGATCGATTCCGAACCAGCCGCCGATAATCACAAACGCAGTTTCCTGCACGCCCAGTGCGCCCGGCACCACGAATGCGGCACTGCTCACCGCCTGGATCAGGATTTCGATGGTCAGCGCGACCGAAAAATCCGTTGTGAATCGGAGAAAATACAGGGCAATCCACAACTCCAACGCCGTGGCGACACATTGCAGCGGTTGCCACAGGAACAGATACCGGAGCACTACCGCGCGCCTGCGCCAGATCACCTTGATCGCCTGGTCGGTCATCACGGACGGCCCGACGAGTGCGCTCAGCTTGCCGCTCGTGATCCGTCCGAGTGTCCTGGAAGCCAGTTCGAACGGATTGGCATGCTGAACGAGCGCGAACAGTATTGGGATTGGCACGAGCAACGCCGTACCCCACGAAAGAATTCCAACCACATGCCCTAACGCCGACTCTCCGCGGACGGCAAGAAAGCCGACGGCTGCCATCGTGAAGATGAATTGGCTGATGATGGTCAACTGCAGGTCGACCACCAGGCTCGCGGCCGCAGTCGATGCCCTCAGGCCCCATTGCCTCAGGAGCTGGAACGAGACGAGTTCGCCGCCGACCCGCGCAACGGGAAGCAGGCAGTTGACCGACTCCCGTATCCACACGAGCTTCCACATCGAAATGAGGTCCGGCCGGTTTGCTCCCCGTATCAAGGTCTGCCAGTCACGCGCATTGGCCAGCATCGGCAAAACGTGCGCGCCGCCCGCCAGCAGCAATCCAGCTCCCGCTTCGCGCAGCAGATCGAATACTTGCGTGGGATGACTTCGCCATACAGTAAAAAGCGCGATGGCGAGGCCCGCAAGTGCCGTGTACCTGCTGATATGTTTGATCATTGAAACGCAAGTTGTTTGTCAGACGCTCAGTTTTACCACTCAGTCAGCCGACGAACGGCTCTGCTCCACCTTAAGCAAACCTTGGCCGTCGACCGTGAAACTGAATCCTCGCCAGACGACGCGCGAGGACAAAAAGCTCTGGCACAGTATGGCGAATGCCATCAGATCCCAAAGCGGCAAAAGCCAAAGACCTCGAACCGGGCGCCTAAGGATCATGTCGATTCGCAATTGCAGAAACGCTCTCACGCCAAGCGAAGCAATGAGCAGCGCGATGAACGACATTCGCGGCCCTCCGCATAGCACGGCGAGTGTCGCCCATGCGACAGGGTAACTCAGGGCGGACCCGGCGTGACCGAGCGGGTCGATGCGACGTATCGTCCGGCTCCAGCGCAATTCATGCTCGATGAGCTTTGCAGCTGTCGACTCCTGGCAGGCGTGCCCTACCACGAACCCGGGCACGACCACCTTCTGGCCGTTCTCTCGCACTGCCGCCCCGATGGCGTGATCCTCAGCCAGCAGCGAGGAAAACGGTCGCAGCCCTCCGATCGAATCGAGCGTTTGCCGCCGCATCGCAATCGTCTGGCCAAAGCATGGTTGGGCAAGACCCGATCGCAGCCCCATCATGACGCCGGGCAAAAATTGGTAATCCACTGCGCGTGCAGACAGCCTCGACCAGAGGCCAGGTTCCTGCACGCCGACATACGCACATGTCACAAGACCGACGCCCTCGACCTGCAACTCGCCGACGACGCGCGAAAGATAGTCCGGTCCCACTGTGACATCGCTATCTGCGAATACAAACAGATCATGCGTAGCGGCGGGCAGCATGTTGATGAGATTGCTGACCTTCCGGTTCGACCCGTGCATGTCGCCGTTGGCGACGGTCGTGATATGCGCGTGCGGATAAAGCCTCTGCAACTGCTTCACAACCTCAAGCGCGGGATCGTGCGCGTCATGCACACCGAACAGATACTGCACGGGCCCGGGATAATCCTGCTCACAAAAACTGCGCAAATTGCGCAGGAGCGCCGCTTCCATGCCGCTAAGCGGCTTCAACACCGTCACGGATGGGTATTGTTTACATAGGGGTTCACATTTGGGCGAGCGACGGGAGAAAAACGGCCCCGCTATCGCAGCGGCAACGATCGTGTAGACAATTCCGAATATCGCAAACAGCCCCAGCAGATATGCGAGCGCGTGCAACGCGCCGTCCGCTAGCATCAGTGGCACTGCCAGATCGAATGTGGTCGAGGCCATGTCGGTGTCTACTGAAGTGACTCAAACCTGATGGCCATCCAGGCCGCGACCTCCATCGTTCGTTCCGCAGAAGCGAAGATGCAGTAGTGCAAGCGCGCGGAACCTGCTCGCGTACCGCGGATGCACAGCGCCGTCCACGCACGCGAAGGTGCGACGCTGCCTTAGCGCACGACGGTAAGCGGCAAGTGCCAACAGCCGCGTCGACGCCAATGCAATGACGATCAGCAAGACAACCGCGAACCTGAAATCTGACGTCTCAAACGTCGATTCGCTGAGCTCGAACAGATTCATCCCTACAAGCACAATCGCATCAATGACCACTGCCGCGATGGATACCGTCACGAGATGCGCTCGAATTGATACGACCGTTGCCCTGTTCATCGGTGTCCTTGCTCGGTGGTCGACGATCTTCCCCGCTGGATGAAGCCTCAGGCCGTCTCGACATCGCATTTAGCTGACTTCAAGAATCGTAACGGGACCAATCTGAAGAAGACGTTAAGGGCGCATTACCCAGTATTACCAACACTTTCAAAAGCTGTCAGCGACTGAGCCTTTCCTGAAAGGAAATGGAAATGCCCTGCGAACAGGTGCATCCGACCGCACTTTCTTAATGTCTGGTTAAGGTCGCCTCAAGTAGCATCGCCAAATAACGGTCTGTTGCGAAACGGATGGTCTTATTCCGGCGTTCGTCTTCATCTGTTAGAGGAGCGGTCCCGGCAATGAAAATCAATTGCGGAACCCATGGAGAAGCCGGCGACACGGCCCTAAACAGGTCTTGCTCGCCGCGCCGGAAATTCCTGCGTATCGCTGCGGGTACGCTTGCAGCGTCAGCGCTCGCTGCGCTGATGCCGCAGATGATGCGTAAGGCACTCGCGACGCGAGCGCACAACATGACGGGAACGATCGATGATGTCGGCCATATCGTGATCTTCACGCAGGAAAACCGCTCGTTCGACCATTACTTCGGCACGCTACGAGGTGTGCGTGGATTCAATGACCGGATGGCGATCGCCCTGCCCAACGGCGACCCTATATGGAAGCAGCCTACGGATACCGGCTATATTCTGCCGTTCCACGCGGACATGACTGTCACACGTGCGACATGTGCGCGTGCGCCATCGATGAACTATCCCGTCGACATTGCAATGTGGAATCACGGCCTATGCGACGAATGGAACAAGGTGCGCTTTGCGGGACTCGGCATGAGCTATTTTTCCCGCAGCGATCTGCCGTTCTATTACGCGCTGGCCGATGCCTTTACCGTTTGCGACCAATACTATGCATCGACGCTGACCCAGACAAACCCAAACCGCTTGCATCTGTTCAGCGGCAGTAGCGGTTTATCGGCGGGCTATCTGCCCGCGCTCGACAACGTCGCGCCCACGGCAGGCTTCACCTGGCCAACCGTCGCGGAAACGCTCCAGACTGCCGGCGTCAGTTGGCGCGTGTACCAGCAGGCGGATAACTTCGACGACAACGCGCTTGCACTGTTTCGCAACTTCCGGTCCGCGTCGGCATCGAGCGCGCTCTACCGCAACGGCATGGCCAGCGTCGACGATGTCGCACGGGCGTTCGCCGCAGATGTCACAGCAGGCACGCTGCCGCAGGTGTCGTGGATCGTTGCGCCAGCCGCGTTGTCGGAGCATGCGAGCTATCATCCGCAAGCCGGAGAGGACCTGACCGCGCGTCTGCTCGGAGCGCTTTTTGCGAACCCTGAAGTCTGGTCCAAGACCGTGTTCCTGCTGAACTACGATGAACAGGGCGGCTTCTTCGACCACGAGCCCCCACCCACTCCGCCCGCTTCCGACGCGGAAGGCCGAACGACAATCGCAACGACGGGCGAAATCTTCGATGGGCTGCCCCTCGGGCTCGGCTTTCGCGTGCCCATGACGGTGATTTCGCCGTGGTCCAAAGGCGGCTATGTGTGCTCGGAGATCTTCGATCACACGTCGATCATCCGGTTCATCGAACGACGTTTCGGCGTTCACTGCCCGAATATCAGCCCGTGGCGCCGCGCGATTTGTGGCGACCTCACATCGGCATTCGACTTCACGGCACGGAACACAGCCTGGCCAGCGCTGCCCAACACAAGCACATATGTTTCGGATGCCAACCTGCAATGCAGTACGCTTCCGGAGCCCGCGGTGCCGGCGGTGCAATCGCTCCCGAAGCAGGAACACGGTATTCGTGCGTCGCGGGCACTGCCCTATGAAATTCACGTCAACGCGTATGTCGATGCAGCCAGCGGAACCTTGTGGCTCGAAATGATCAACGCGGGGCCAACAGGTGTCGCACTGTCTATCTACGATCTTGCGGCCCGCATCAGTCCGCCACGTCGATATGCGCTGGGATCGCGCATGAAATTGTCTGACCGCTGGAGCCATGTCCGACTCGCCGAGACCCGATACCACCTCTCGGTACGCGGACCAAACGGCTTTCTACGGGTCTTCGCGGGCGATGCCGCCTCCGGACCCGATGTGACAGATGCGAACCCCGAGATTCGAGTCGCGAACGACAGCAACCACAACGCCTTGTCCCTGACGCTGATGAACCGCGGGAGGGGGGCCTGCGAATTTACGGTCTCGTCGAACGCGTATCATGCGGATGGTCCACGGAAATTTTCCGTACGTGCGGGCCATGCGATCGATACGCTTTGGTCCGTGTCGGAAAGTGGCAACTGGTATGACATCAGCGTGACAGTCGACGTGCAACCTGCATTTCTACGCCGTTTCGCAGGGCGTATGGAAAACGGCCATGACCTCATCAGTGACCCCGCGGCTGCCTGAATGCGGGCGGGCGCCACGATCGGGAAGACGGATCGCGAAGCACAAATGCTGATAAGAAGCGGATAGATTTCCAGTCAAAGCACGCTATGGGGCTATTCGCCTCGGTACTCGACGACGCGCTAGATTTAATCCGGGCGATTCAGATCAGGACAATGCGGTGGCATCGAAAAACGAACTCAGGCGATTCAGGGCAAATCTGGCCGACGAGCAGCACAGTGCCGCCATCTACGAGACCCTCGCGCGGGTCGAACCCGACGACGATCGAAGGCAGATCTTCGTCGAACTCGCCGCATCCGAGCGTGCGCATGCCAAGGTGTGGGCCGACAAACTGAGAGCCAACGGGTTGCAGCCTTCCCGCCGGCAGAGCGTCAAGACGTTCGTGATGAAAGGCCTGGTTCATCTGCTGGGTCCAACGTTTGTGTTGCCCACGCTAGCGGCAGCCGAGTTCGCCGATAGAAACAAATATGCGGGCAATCCGGAAACGGCAGCGATGTCCGCCGACGAGCGGAGGCACGCCAGCGTGGTGCAGGCTCTTGCGAATGCGCAGAAACCGGAACCGGCAAAGGGCGCGGAGATCGCCAGGGCCGAATCGTGGCACCGAGGGGTGTCGTCGGGAAACGATCTTCGAGCGGCCGTATTGGGCGCCAACGACGGACTGGTCTCGAATTTCTGCCTGATCATGGGAGTTGCCGGTGCAGGCACGGGCAACCGGACAATCCTGCTGACAGCATTTGCCGGTCTCGTTGCGGGTGCATGCTCGATGGCGCTTGGCGAATGGCTATCGGTGACGAACGCCCGCGAACTCGCGCGAACGCAGATTGCGAAAGAAGCCGATGAACTGGAGCACACGCCGGACGCCGAAGAGCATGAACTCCGGCTTATCTATCGCGCGAAGGGACTCGACAGTGCCGAGGCACGACGGGTTGCTTCGCAGATGATGCGGGATAAGAGCAAGGCACTCGACACCCTCACGCGCGAAGAACTGGGCCTGGACCCGGCAGAACTCGGAGGCAACCCCTGGACAGCCGCGGCCGTCTCTTTCTGCCTGTTTGCGGCGGGCGCCATCGTCCCCGCCATGCCGTTTTTGTGGACCTCAGGCAATGTGGCCATCATTCAGTGCATCGCACTGAGCGTCGTTGCCCTTGCAGCGATCGGCGTCTTCACTTCACTGTTCAACGGACGTAGCGTAGCCTTCTCGGCGATGCGACAGGTGCTCATTGGACTTGCCGCAGCCGCATTCACATTCGGAGCCGGACGCCTGCTGGGCGTCTCGGTCACGTGAACCATTTACTATCTGATACACAACACAGCACGGATTGGAGCGAAGGATGAGCAAGGCGATCGAGCAAGCGTACGGTATTCCCGCAAGATTTTTCCACTGGATCACGGCCTTTCTGCTGATTGTCCAGTACGCGATAGGCATTTTGATGCCCGACGTCCATCGGGATACCAAACCCGAAGGACTGATCGCATGGCATCTCACGGTGGGCGTACTCATAGTGCTCGTCGTGCTGCTGCGGCTGGTTTGGCGCGCGGCTCACGGAACGCCGGCAGAACTCGAGACCATCCCCCGCCACCTGCGCATGCTTGCCAGCGTGACGCACTGGGTCCTTTACGCGTTACTGGTTGCCGTTCCCCTGCTTGGCTGGGCGAACGCGTCCTCAAGAGGTTGGCGCGTTGCGCTTGCGGGCATCGTCCCGCTTCCTCCCCTCTCGCAGCAAGGATCGTCCATCGGACACGAGGCGGGTGACATCCACCAGCTGCTTTCGTGGGTGCTTCTCGCGCTGATTGGTTTGCATGTCTGCGCCGCAGTGTTTCATCATGTCGTGCTTGGCGACAATACGTTGCGACGGATGTTGCCCCGCCGTAGCCAGGACGACATCTGATTCACGGTTTTCGGAATCGCTCGCGTAGCCGCGCATCGCCTGTTGTCAACGCGCACGAATCGGCGCGCCCGGCTATGCTCGCCGCACGCGACTTTTGAACATCCCGAGAAATCGGTCCCGAACGTTAGAGCGCACGGAGCACAACACCCCCGCCGTCCCACGCAGGGACGGCGTGCTTTCCATCGTTGGACGGACTCAGACGAATCGGCTTATGACCCGCCAAAGAACACGGGCTTCATCCCGCTCGCAGGGGCCGGACGACCCATCTGCGACGAGCCGCTGGTCGAAGGGCCGTAGCCGCTGCTCTGGCCAGCGGCACCGGCATTGGCCTGCATACTGCCAGGAAAATCGACGGTATTCGCATTGGCCGGGTTGTAGCCGGCTTGCTGAAGCTGAGCGATCTCTGCTTCCACTTGCGCGCGCGTCGGCGACATGTCCGACTGCGCCAACGATGCGATTGGCACAGCGATGACGGCGACGGCGCAAACTGCCTGAACTAACGTCTTCATGATGCCCACCTCCTGACTGCTCCAGCGGACTCGCGCTTGGCTTTTCGCGGTCCACCGCTCAGAGATTAGGCGATAAAGCGGTTCAAGGCCGGTTTATTTTCGTGCCACACAGATCGTATCCTTACTGGCTTGCGCCGTGCGGCAAATCTGCATGTCCGCCGGCGCGCCCCGTTTCGGGCGCGGAAGCGCCTGCGTTCGGAGCGGCAGCAGCAGCGGGAGCCGAAGCATCGGCGGCTGGAGGCGAGACGGCGGGGGCAGCCGGAGCTTCGCTCGCAGCCGTGCCCGGCGCTGCCATTGTGCCCGACGCAGCCGGCGCCGCCGATTCATCGCTGCTCTTACTGCAGGCGGCAAGCGCCATGAACGCCAACAGAGATGCTGCGAGGAGAGATTTCTTCACGATCGCGTCCCTTTGTGGTTAAACGGCAAGTCCCGTTGCTTTCGCTTGCTGCCTTGCTGCCTGTTGCTTATCGCTGCTCTTGTTTATACGCGGCAAACGTCGCCTGCGCATTGTCACGGTCCGTCGATTTCAACCTCCGCCTCGCATTCGACGGGCACATTCAACGGCAGCACCATGCCGACTGCCGAGCGGGCATGTGTCCCAATGTCCGGACCGAAGAATTCAAGGATGAGATCCGAAAAGCCATTCGCAATACGCGGCGTCTGATCGAAAGTCGGCGCGACATTGATCATGGCGAAAACGCGCAACCAGGCTGTAATGCGGTCCAGGTCACCAAGCGCCCTCTGCAGGCTCGCCAACTGGGCAAGCGCCACGAGCCGTGCAGCTGCATAGCCTTCGTCCGGCGACACATCGGCGCCCACTTTGCCAATGGGTTGCGCAATGGTCCCGTCAGGATTGAGCGGTACATGTCCCGAGACATACGCACGCCTGGCTCTTACGCGCACCCATGCGAACGGCAGTGACATGCGCTGGTCGGCGGGCATCTGGAGCGGCTGCGGCAACACCAATCCCATTTCCGCCAACTTCGCTTCGATTCTTGCCATGGCCGTCTCCTGAAGTCACACACAGCACGTTAGGCGCTGACGATCCGCTCTTCAAGCTCTGGCCTCAGGCGGTCAGCGAACTGTGCAGCTCGCTGGAATTGGTGCAGCTCGCCAGACCGCGTCCTGCGGAGCGCGGGCCGGCGGCCTCACGCATGTTCAATGGTGAGTGAAGATCGTCTGCGAATTACTCGACGCAAGCGTGCTCGGCGCAAGCGGTCCGCCAGCCTGAAAAGCACCCGTCATCACGCCGCCGACCGACGCCGCCTCGGGCGCTTGCTGTTGCGCCGCGATCTTCGCCTCGGCTGCCTGAATATCGGCGGGATAGTATGTGTCCTTCGCTGCCGGGCTATAACCGGCTTGTTCGACCCGGATCAGATCGGCCTTCACCTCGGCGCGGGTCACTGGCGTATCGGCGGCTTGTGCAAACGCGAATGCAGGTGCGCTCAGCGCGCAGGCAATCAGTACGGCCTTGATCGTTGCTTTCATGATGGTTCCACCTTCGAGAGCGTAGCGGCCGCATTCACCATGAACGAGGCCTTGTGCCTTTCCATCGGCGTCGATGAAAAGGTGCCTTCATTCTCGGCGGCAGCGCCTGTCCCGATGCTGACCCGCGCATTACAAGATCGTTATCTTTTCTGGCCGCGAAAGCCGATACGCCATGTCAGTCACGGCCGACCCCGTAGAACGCGGAAAATTGCGCCCGCCCGGCGACTCAACGCTTCTGGATCTGCTCCCACGCACGCGATTGAGCCGAGCGAAATACGGCATCGACCACCCGCATATTGGCGCGCGTATCTTCTAACGAAATAGCCTGCGGGCGCCCACTCAATATGGCGTCCGCGAACGTCGTGGCTGCGATGCCGTATTGATCGCACGCAGGAAGCTCCACGTGGCGGTCGTTCACGGTTCCGTCGCTCATGCGATCACTGACTAGCAAACGCGTCGGTCGATCGTTTGGCGCATTGAATGGAATCTCGACTTCGATCCGCCCCTTTGTGCCGTGAAACTGCATCCGCTGATACGGATGGGTCTGAGTCGAATAGAAGAAACTCGCCTGCACCCCGTCGAAGTCCATCAGTACCGAACCGAGCCGGTCCACTTTGAAAACCGGATCTTGCTCGATCAGCGACACTACTCGCCGAGGCTCACGCCCAACAATGAAGCGCGAGGTGGTGATGGGATAACAACCGATATCGAGCAGGCCGCCACCGCCTAGCTCGCTCTTGTTTCGGATATTGTCGGCGGCCGTGTTGTGATAAGTGAAGGCGCCCGTCACCGATCGCAATTCGCCAACCACGCCTTCCTCGATCAAGGCCCGCACTTTCAACCACTGCGGATGCGTGCGAACCATGAAGGCTTCCTGTATGTATCGACCGTGCTTGTCGCGCGCAGCGATGAGTCGTTCGACCTGTTGAGCGTCGAGCCCAATCGGCTTTTCACACAACACGTGCTTGCCCGCTTCGACGGACTTGACGGTCCATTCCACGTGGATGTGATTGGGCAATGGAATGTACACCGCGTCAATTTCCGGGTCCGCCAGCAGCGCTTCATAGCTGCCGTATGCGACCTCCAAACCATACCTGGCGGCTGCTTCCCTTGCCTTCTCCTCGGTGCGCGATGCTATGCCCTTCACTCGACACTTCGGGGCCGCGTTCATGGGCCTGACCACTTTGTCGTTGATCTTTGCGGTACCCAAAATACCCCAGACAATCTCCTTCTTTTCCATGACGTTTCCTTTTTGGTTGAGTATCCCAAGAGAGCCGGGCCTGGAGCATTTTACGGCCACGCGTCCGGAGAAGCCGTTTCGACCTCGATTGCCGTATCCACTTACCGGCAACTGCGCGGACAACTGCATGCGACGCGTCTGTGCGTGCACCAATAAGCGCTTCAGCAGAAAGAGCTATTTGTTTGACCTACGTTAACCTACTGTAAAAAGCGCGGGCTAACCTGTCGGAAGAATTTGCGCAGTAGACACCCATCCGCCAAGGCAATTTTTGACGTGCAACCCGATTGCAGCTACGCATGGGTCATTTAGTTCATCAATGTATTTAACAAACCCAGGAGGAGACTATGCGGAAGACGATTTATCCTGCTGCGGTTGCCGCCGCAGCGATGCTCGCAGGATGCGCCAGCAACAACGCGCCCATGCAATCGGAGTACTCCGGCTTTCTGGGGGACTACTCCAATCTGCAGCAAACCACCGACCCCAACAACGGCGAAACGATCTTGAGGTTCGTGAGCCCCAAGCTCAATCCGTCGAACTACAACGCAGTTATCGTTGAGCCCCTCACGATGTATCCCAAAGCGGAGCCGACGGAACAACTGAGTCAGGCGACCATCGATCAGATACGCGGATACGGCACCACCTGCCTGAAACAGGCGATCGCCTCCAGGGTACGCGTCGTGGAGAAACCTGGGCCGGGCGTGGTCAAGGTGGAAGTCGCTATCACGGGAGTCGCCAACACAGCGGTTGGGCTCAAACCCTACCAGGTGGTGCCGATGGCCTTCGTCGCGACGATGGCGGTCAATAGCGTGGCGGGTGCGCCGCAGCAGGCGAAGCTGCTGGTCGAGGCGCGTAGCGAGGACAGTGTCTCAGGCGAGGTCTTGTCGAAAGTTGTACGCACGCGCACGGGTGAGCGCCTGGGGCGGGCCACATCGAACATGCCCGTTATTACGTTCGAGTCGGTCAAGCCGATCATGGACGACTGGTGCGACTCTGTTTCCAAATCTGTTGCGCAATATGTGAAAGCTAAATAACGGGCGCAACACGGGGATGGCCATCAGCCGGTGGCAGGCCGATGCGACGCAACAGAGGACTAAACGATGCAGCATCTGAGCGTCGCTCTGATCATTTTTGCCTGCATTTTTTGCAGCGCTCTGCTCGGCCTGTACCTGCGGACCCTGCTGCCGGAGCACCATCTTGACGACGACTCGATTGGCGTCGTCAAGCTGGCGACGGGCCTGATCGCCACGATGGCCGCGCTGGTGCTTGGCTTGCTCATTTCGTCGGCGAAGAGTTCATTCGATACCGTGAACGCCAGCGTGACACACGAAGCCGCCAACGTGATCTTGCTCGATCGTATCCTCGCGCAATACGGGCCGCCGACACAGGAGATCCGGGGCACGCTCAAGCGGTTCGTCGCCGGTGTCATTCAGCAGGTGGCGTCCGGCGATCCTGCGCAGCTAAAGGCATTGCACGGCCCCGAGGCGCGCGAGCGCGCGGAGAATCTCGAGCGAGAACTCGAAACCCTGTCGCCGCAAACCGACATGCAGCGACGCTTGCAAGCGCGTGCGATAGAGGTGGCGGACAACGCGCTGGCCGTTCGCGAACTCGGCCTTTTGGAGGCGGCGGGATCGACGCCCGTCGCGCTTTTGATTGCCCTTGTGTTGTGGCTATGTATTATCTTCGGCGCATTCGGCCTGTTCACACCGGTGAATGCGACCGTCATCGTCGCGTTGTTTCTGGGCGCGCTGTGCACCTCCGTCGCGATCTTTCTTATTCTGGAAATGAATACGCCGCTCGACGGGATAGTGACTGTCTCTCTGTCACCGATGCGCGAGGCGCTTGCGGTTCTTGGGCACTAGCATCCGCGTTCTTGATGCCCGTATCCGGTTTCTTCCTGATTGCCGCCATGATTGCATCTGCCATATCGACGGTGACGGCCGCGAGAGCGCGGCTTTGTGCGTCAACCAGCGCGCCATAACCATCCCCGTCGACTCGTTGAAGCACGATGGATTTTCCATTGAGCACGTGCGTGGAATCTGGCGTGAGAATGGACCAGACGATCGCAATCACCGCGCCCTTGCCTGGCGCAGCTTCGAAAGTTCGCACGTTGATGGCGAGCCGGAGCGTCGGTCTGTCAGTCGTCTGCGATGTATCGGAGACACGCGCGTCGCGAAAGAGCCGCGCCAGATCGGCTGCCAGAACGTTCCCGATCTGGGTCTTCAAAGGTTCGCTCCATCGGGCAGCTTCAACGATTCGAAGCTGTGATGGATTGATACGGACCACGAGCTGAGGCCGGTCGACTTCCTCGGGAACGGTGACATAGTCGACGACTATCGCCAGCGGGACGCCCGCGTCGAGTTCGTTCAGATGTGATCGCTCGGAGTTCAGGCTGTAAACGCCTGCGGAACGCGTGTCCACACATGCGCCGGTTAACAACGACAGCGATATTGCGGCAAGAAACCAGCAGACGCGCTTCACTTTTCGACTCCATCCGCACCCGACCTCCGAAAGCCACGGCGAACCCGAATCGCTGTCTGGTACGCGTGGCGCCGGTCGTGTGTCAAATGGGTAGCATTTTTCAGTCCCAGCTCTGGACCATGTGCGATCCGCTTGCTGGGACGCGCGTCGCGCGGCTCAGGCTGCGGCGACGGGCTCGGCCAGATGCAGGCGCTCCCGCGTCGCCTTGTGTTCTTCGATCAGCCGATAAACGGTCTCGCCCGGCACCGTCTCCGATTCAAGCAGTTGTTCGGCTATCGCTCGCAGCACGGGTTCGTTCTCGTGCAGCAGCGAGTAGCACACTTCGTTCAGATCCTTGAGCAGAATGTTCGCGTGCCCGATTGCACTCTTCATCTGAAGACCGGCATATTGCGCGGGCAATGCGGCAAGGCTGAACAGATTGCCGTCCGCGTTGAAGCCGAATTTCGACACCATGTCGAGGCTGATGCGCGATGCCTCCTGCAAGTCCTGCGCTGCGCCGCTCGATGCTTCCGAGAACATCAGCAGTTCGGCATTGCGCCCGCCGAGCAAGACCTGGATTTCGTTGCGCATTTCGCTTTCGCGGTACAGATGCTTGTCCTGCGTCTTGGTGATCAAGGCGACGCCCAATGCGCCGCCGCGCGGCAGGATCGTCACTTCTTCGAGTATGCCCGTGCCGAGCAATGCCGCGACGAGCCCATGCCCTGCCTCGTGCACCGCGATGCGCGTGCGCTCGTCTTCCGTCAGCGCGCGCTCCGCGCCATTCACGTCGCCGATGCGCGCGATCTTGATGGCTTCGACGAAGTGCTTCGCCGCGACGCGGTCGTCGCCTGCCTTGCGCGCGACCAGTCCCGCCTGATTGACGACCATGGCGAGCGTCGCGGGCGACAGACCCGTCGTGAGGCGCGCGAGTTGATTGAAATCGATGTCCGCGGCTTTGGACGTGAGCTTCTGCGCATAGAAGCGGATGATCTCCGCGCGGTCTTCGACGTCGGGCAGGCGCACCTGCACCGTGCGATCGAAACGGCCAGGACGGCGCAGCGCTTCATCGAGGTTGTCGGGGTGATTGGTGGCCGCGACGATAATCACGCCTTCATTCGACGCAAAGCCGTCCATCTCCGCGAGCAACTGGTTGATGATGCGGTTGCTCTCGGCCTCAACAGGGCCGCCGCCCGTATCCGTGCGCTTGGCAAGGCCATCGGCTTCGTCGATGAAAATGACGGTGGGTGCGTTTTTGCGCGCGAGTTCGAACAGATGCTTGACCTTCTGGATGCCGACGCCGTAGTACTTCGCGCTGAAATAGCTGCCCGTGATCGAAATGAAGTTCGCGCCGCACTCGCCTGCCAGCGCCTGCGCAAGCCGCGTCTTGCCGACGCCGGGACCGCCCGTCATAAGAATGCCGCACGGCGCGCGCACGCCCAGCCCTGTGAACTGTTTCGGGTTGGTCAGATAGGCCTGGATGTCGGACAGCGCAGCCTTGGCTTCGCCTGCGCCGATCACGTCGTCGAACGAAAGCGCCGGTGTTCTTTCGAGCAGCCGCGCGGCGCCCGTCATTTCGCGGCGCATGAACCACGCCAATCCGCCGATCAACAGCAGCGGCAGCAGCACGCTGATCGCATCGCGCGCCTTGTCGAGCGCATCCATCCAGCGCGCGGAACCCGTATGGATGTTCGCATCGGGCAGCCACACCAGTTGATAAGGAGAACGCGCGTCCGCTTTCATTTCGCCAAGCAGCAGCGCATTCGAGAAAGCACTGTTGTGATCGGTGACGTAGTACTTCGCGCCGTCGCCTGTCGAAACCAGGATCGCACTCGGGCTCACGCCGATTGCCGTGACGTTGTGCTCGCGAATGTCGCGCAGCATCTCCGACGCGTCGCGCTCCTGATGCGTCCACGCCGACGTGTCCTTGCGCATGTCGCTCGCGATGCCCGTCAGTACCGGCGCGCTCTGCACGTTTCGCTGGCCGTGGCGCAAATACACAAACGTGAAAAGCGCCGCAAAGGCCGTGGCGGTCACAGCAAGCATGACATAGCGGCCATATCGGGACCAGAACGTATTCTTTGCCGGTTTCATCAGTTGATTCCTAAAACGGGCCATATGAATGGCCATCACGCAACGGCGCGAAAAAAATAAAACGATGTGTACGCGCGGCGAAGCGCGCTACAAGGCTGGATGAAATGATGGCCGGACTAGCCGAGGCATAGCGGCGAGGAAGGGACCAGCGCTTTAATGCAATGAGGTCGGTAAAAAAGACACGCGTATGCGGCCCTCTTTAACCTTCATGTACCTCTCGCATTATGCCCAGGGTCGCAGAATTTTTAAAACGGTAGAAAAGGCCTTATTTAAGGGCTGATTCGCTCAATCGACCTGTCGGCCTTGAGCGACGGCACACGGCGCAAACGCACCGGGCTTTTTTGCGGAATGGGGAAAACACTGATGTCGGAGCGAAGCAACGGAACGTCGTTGCAGCACGGGCGTTGCACCCGCGCTCGCGAAGCACTGCAGGCAGCAAGGCGGACTTGTTGTCCGCCCTGCTTGCTCAATCGATGTCAGCGCCTTACGACACCCATCAGCAACGTCACGATAAAGATGACGAGGAACAGGAAGAACAGGATTTTCGCAATGCCGGCCGCTCCTGCTGCAATACCGCCGAAGCCAAATACAGCAGCTATGAGCGCAATGACGAAGAAAACCAAAGCGTAATAAAGCATGATCTGACCTCCGTTGCTTGAGTTGTGGTCGCGAGCTGCGTGCGCGGCGACGTTCTCTAGCGAGAGCAAGCGGTGTACCTGAGGTCCCGTGCGGATCAAAATCAGAGACGCATCACGTTCTCGGTCTCGGTCGCCTAACCCGCCGCGCGCGGCGCGGGCCCGAGACGCTCCGCGACGGCGAGGCACGCCGCGCGCAGCGGCCCGACATAGGTGTCGAGCGGCGTATCGCTGCGCCTGAAAAGCGGAATGCTGACGCTGATGCACGCAATGGGCAAACCATCGGCGCTGCGAATCGCGCATCCGTAGCAGAAAATCTGTGCTTCGTTTTCTTCGCGGTCTTCCGAGTAGCCGCGCTCGCGCGTCGCGTCCAGTTCCGCGCGCAGCGCAGCGGGGTCGACGATCGTGTTCGGCGTGAAGCGGGCGAGCGTCACACCTTCGAGCAGCGCGTCGCGCGCGGGTTGATCGAGCGCGGCAAGGTACGCCTTGCCCACCGAACTCGAATACAGCGTCACGCGCGTCCCGATCCGCGACGCCATGCGCACCGCGTGCGGGCTCTCCAGCTTTTCGATGTAGACCATTTCGCTGCCGCTGCGCACGGCGAGGTGCACGGTTTCCTGCGTCGCGTCGCGCAGCGACTGCAATGCATCGGCGGCCGCCACGCGCACGTCCGAGCGCTCCCAGCTGCGGCTCGCGAGCGTCATCAGCCGCGGCCCGAGTTCGAAGGTGCCGCCGCGCAGACTTTCGACAACCAGCCCCTCCGCCATCAACGCGCCGACGATCCGGTACACCGTGGGGCGCGGAAAACCGCTCGCGGCCGCCAGTTGCGGCACGCTCGGCGCATCCTTCGCGTCGGCGATCAGCTGCAGCACCGACATGAATTTCGAAAAGGCGGCGGTGCCTGTGGCGCGCGCGGCTTCTAGCGCATCGGCGGCGGGAGTCGGCATGGTCGTGTCGAGGGTGTTGGAGGGCGACGCGATTATAGCGAGGGGCGGTGCGCTGCCCTTCTTGCTGTCGATCCCGCTGTCCATCCGCAACGCTGGCGACAGCGGCGAAACATCACGCAACGAGATATCCGCCGTCGACGGGCAGCACGGTCCCCGTGATGAACGATGCGCCTGGCGAGCACAGAAACGCGACGGCGGGGCCGATGTCGTCGGGCGTGCCCCAACGGCCGAGCGGCGTGCGTTCGAGTATCGCCTGCGAGCGCGCGTCGTTGTCCTGCAGCGCCTGCGTCAAAGGCGTCGTGATCCAGCCTGGCGCGACGGCGTTCACGCGAATCCGATCGGCCGCGTAGGCAATCGCCAGCGACTTCGTCAGTTGCGCGACGCCGCCCTTGCTCGCGCTATACGCAGGCACGAGTCCACCGCCGAAAAAGCTCAGCATCGAAGCCGTATTCACGATTGCGCCGCCCCGCGCGCGCAGCAGCGGCCGCGCCGCCGCGCATGCGCGCATCGTGCCTGTCAGGTTGATGTCGAGCACCTGCGCGAACACGTCGGGGTCGAGTTCGTCGCCGCGGCGGATCACGCCCGCGCAGTTCACCAGCACGTCGAGCGAAGCAAGCCCCGCGAACAGCGCGTCGACGTCCTGCCTCGATGCGACATCGAGCGGCGCGGCCTCGATGCCATGCGCGGCGAGCGCGCTGATTTGCGCGTCGGTGGGCGCGAGGCCCGCCGCGATCACGCGCGCGCCGAGCGCCGCGAGGTGACGCGCGATGCCCGCGCCGATGCCTTGCGTGCCGCCCGTGACGACGGCCGTCTTGCCTGCAAACAGATCGTGTTGAAACGTCATGTCGATATATCGCTTCAGGAATGAGTCACACGGGTGCCCGCGGCGGCGTCGTGCTCCGCGCGATCGGCGATCGGCACGCGCACGACGAACATGTACACGAGCGCCGCCGCGAACGCGACGCCCGCGCTGATCAGGAACGCGTTGACGAACGAATGCGTCCGGTCGACGACCACGCCCGTGATGAACGGCGCAAACGAGCCGCCGAAGTAGCCGCCAAAGTTCTGGATGCTGCCAAGCGACGCCACCAGATGCCGCGGCGCGGCCACGCTGACGAGCGCCCACGCGGCGCCGCTCGCCAGGTTGACGAAGTACATCGCGAGCGACAGATAGACGATGGCGAGCGTCAGCGTCGGCGTGAAGGCAGCGGGCACCGTGAACACTGCCGCGCCGATCAGACCGCAGCAGATCGGCCACTTGCGGCTGCGGATGGGCGCCATGCCGCGCGCCATCAGGCCATCGGCGACGAAGCCGCTCGACAGCATGCCGAGCGTGCCGAAGATGTACGGAATCGACACGACCCAGCCCGTCTTGGCGATCGTCAGGTGACGTTCGTGTTCGAGGTACGCGGGCAGCCACGTGAGGTACAGCCACACCATGTAGATCACGCCCATGAAGCCGAAGATCATGCCCCATGTGGTGGCCGAACCGAACAGGCCGCGCCATTCGGCGAACGTCATTTTGCGTTCGGCGCGCGCGCGCGGCTCTTCTTCCGTCAGATGCTTCACCTCGTTCGCGTCAAGCGTCACGTCCGCGCGATTGCGATAGATCATGTACCAGCCGATCGACACCGCAATGCCGAGTACGCCCATCACGACGAACATCCAGCGCCAGCCGAACGCGAGCAGCAGCACCGTGAGAATGGGCGGCGCGAGTGCCGGACCGATCGTCGACGAGGTGGTAAAGATGCCCGTCGGACGGCCGCGTTCGCGCAATGCAAACCATTCGCTGACGACCTTCGCGCCCGCCGGAAACTGCGGCGCTTCGCCGATGCCGAGCGCGATGCGGGCCGCGAGAAACTGCGGCAAGGTCTGCACGAGACCGCCGCACAACTGCGCGCACGACCACACGAACATGCCGAGGCCAAGCATCACGCGCGCGCCGAACCGGTCGAGCATCGCGCCGACGGGAAGCTGCGAGAACGCATACGCAAACGAGAATGCCGACAGCAGCAAGCCCATCTGCGACGCCGACAAGCCTAGCTCGCCGCTCACCGAATGATTGGCGATCGACAGCGTGCTGCGATCCAGATAATTGACGATGCCCGCTAGCGTCAGGAACGTCAGCGCGATCCATTGAATGCGCCGAAGGCGCGGTGATTTCGGTTGCATCTGTGTCTCCTCCGTTGCTCTTGCGAGTCTGTGTGGAAGCTATCGTGTGAACGGCATGGCATGACAGAAACATCAGTAGGTGGCACGCCCTCCCGACAGATCGAATACGGCACCCGTGTTGAACGTGCATGACGCCGAGCAGAGCCACAGCGTCAGCTCGGCGACTTCGTCGGGTTCGCCCAGGCGCTTCATCGGGCTCCTGTCGATCATCGTCTGCATATGTGCGGGCGCCATCTGTTCGAGCAGCGACGTGCGCACGGCAGCGGGCGCAATCGCGTTGACGAGCACGCCGCTTTGCGCAAGCTCCTTGCCGAGCGACTTGGTCAACGCGAGCACGCCTGCCTTCGCGGCGCTATACGCCGACGCATTCGGCGTGCCTTCCTTGCCCGCCAGGGATGCGATATTGACGATGCGGGCGTCGCCCGCGCGTCGCAGCGCCGGGACCAGTTCGCGGCAAACGTTGAACGTGCCCTTCAGGTTGATATCGACGATGCGCGACCACTCCGCGGGATCGTATTCGTCGAGCGGCACGGTCGGGCCGGCGTAGCCCGCGTTGTTGACGAGCAGCGAGATGCCGCCGAAGCGTTCGAGCGTTGCCTGCGCGGCCCGCGCAACGCAAGCGGGATCGGCGATATCGACGGCGAAGAAGGCGCTTTGCCCGCCGTCGGCCCGCGACGCACGCGACGCGTCCGCATCGCGATCCCACACCGCGACGCGCGCGCCGCAGTCGGCGAGACGCCGCGCAATCTGTGCGCCGATGCCGCGCGCCCCGCCCGTCACGACGGCCGCCGCGCCCGCGAAGTCATACGACGCGCGGCGCAATACGAATGGCGCGCTCACGCTCACCTCACGAACTGGTCGACGTAGCCCGCGCCCAGGCCGACGCGCTCGTAATGCGCGCGGCACATGTCGAGCTTCGTGAACACGTCTTCGTAACCGGTGTAATTGCCGTGCGGGTCGCAGTAGTACATCACGCCGTTGACCTGGAAATACGTGATCATCTCCTCGACGTCTTCGGGCACATAGAGCGTATGGGTTTCGCCCGGCGGCTCGAACACGTAGCTGCCTTCCGTTGCGACCCAGTCGTGCTCCAGATAGCGCCACCGCCCTTTGAGCACCATGCCGTGCACGGCCTGCGGATGGCGGTGCCGGCTCAGCACGCCCGACTTGCGCACGCGCAGCAGGTTCATCCAGTAGCCGCTCGACACGTTCAGGCACAGCGGCCGGAACCAGACGTTGTCCGCCTGCGGCACCCAGACGCGCTCGTCCTGCGGAATCGCCGATTCGACGACGATTTCGCGCAATGCTTCAGGTGGATTGGGGAGCTGATAAGGCGTCATCGCATCGACGCCGTTTTGCGGGGCTGTCATTCCGTCTCCTGTTATTGTCCATATTATGGACCTATGCATCGTATTGTGGACACATAGTCGGACGGAATGCGATGGATGTCAAGCGTTGCCGGCATGCGCCGCCTTCCGGCGGGGGCAACGGCGCGTCGGCGGGTCAGGCGGTGAAGGCGTAGTTCGTGCGCAGAATCGAATCGAGATGATCGCCGTACCGTTTCGCGGGTTCGCTGCAGCGCGCGCACGCCGGTTGCGCGGGCATGAGCGGCGCGATGGGCGTGTCGAGCCCGCAGTCGTAGAAGAACGCAATCGAGTAGCGGTCCCTGTCCGGATGATTGATCACGCGATGCGGCGTAGCCTTGATCAGCCCCCGGCTCCACGTCGCCATCACCTGCCCCGTGTTCAGCACCAGCGACTGCTCGATATACGGCACGTCGAACCAGCTTCCGTCCGCTGCCTGAACCTGCAAGCCGCCGACGTCGTCCTGGGCGACGAACGTCAGACAGCCGTAGTCCGTGTGGGGCGCGGAGCCGAATTCGTCGGGCGAGCGCTGCGGTAGCGCCGGATAGTGAAGCAGCCGCAAGATCGGATTGTGCGGCGTGAAGTAACGGTCCAGACCGTTGCGCGGCAAGCCCATGATCGACGCGAAGCACGGCGCGACATACATGCCGAGGTGCGATAGCGCCGCGCGATAACGCCTGGCCGACGCCTCGAAGCCCGCCACCTCCTGCGGCCACATCTGATGGCCGCCCATCGTCGAATCCGCCCACCGGTCGCGCAGCGACGCGTCGAGATCGTCGAGTACGACGAACGAGTCGCTGTGATTCGGCTTACGAGCGGCGCCCAGCGTCGAGCGGCTCAACGTCGACGTATTCAGCGGCAGGAAGCCGCGCAGATTCGCGCCGTAGCGCAACGCCATCTTTTGCGCCTCGGGCAGCGCATGAAAGCACCGCGAGACGAAGAACAGATCGTTCGTCACGTTGCGCGGCACGCCGTGATTGACCAGCACGGAGAAACCGATGGTGGAATGCGCGTCGAGCAGCGCCTGCTCCACTTCGCGCCAGCCGCGCGGATCGTCACGCAGAAGCGGCGCGACGTCGATGATGGGTACGTTCATGATGTTTGCTCCGTGCGATCCTGAAGCCGTGTCTCGGCGAAAAATCGGGTGCCGCGTGCTGGCGCAGCCTGCGATAGAACGCTTGGCACATCGTCCATCAGGGTCTCGCTGCACACCGTGAAGCGAATTGTCGACGCCGCGAATTAGGCCGCAATTAGCGCGCGGTGTTGCGCGGTTTGCGCCGTTCGTGCGGCGCGTCGATGAGCATCCAATGAAAAAAACGTGACGGGCTGCTCGTCAGCCCGTCACGCCAATCGCGTCCGGCATGTGCCCTACCTGCGCACGACGCGCATGTCACTCATGCGCACCGAGCGGCTGCGGCATCGGCCCCGCGTCCTCCTCGGCCTGCAAGTCGGCGAGCCCCGCTTTCAGGCGCGCGCGCCGCGTCCACATCGCCGTGAGAATGGGCACGAGAATCGCGGTGACGAGGCAGGCGGTTGCGACCATCGCCGTCGCGGCGGGCACCATCGGTTTGAAGCGCGGAATCATCTCGCCGATGATCGACGGATTGGCCACCGCCGCACCCGCCGTCGACGAAGCCGCGAGCCCCGCCGCGCCATTGCCGCCTGCGATCAGCCGGTCGGCGAGGATCAGCGGAATGCCCGTGACGACGATCACGCCGAGGCCCAGCAGCACGCCCGGCACGCCGCTCTTGACGATCACGTTCAGGTCGATGCCGTTGCCGAGCGCGAAGCCGAAGAACGGAATCAGCGGCACCACGCAGCGGCCGAACAGCTCGCGCAGCGCGCTATCCAGATTGCCGAGCGTAAAGCCGATCAAAAACGGCAGCACCGCGCCGACAAAGAGCCGCGGCTCGAAGAACGCCACGCCCGTCGCGCCCAGAATGATCATGCTGACGAGCGGCCCCGATTCGATCGACATCAGCACGAACGCCCCCGCCTCTTCCTTCGTGCCGTACTGCTGCATCACGGCGGCGTACAGGCCGCCGTTGGTCATGTCCATCGACGTCGTGATGGCCAGCACGGAAAGCCCCGCGAACAAGCCCGTCTTGATGCCATCGATGGGCAGCAGATAGGACGCGACGATCGTCGCGAGCCACGCGACCAGCATCTTCGTGACGAGCAGCGTGCCCGACTTGCGCAGCACAGTGCCCGTGGCGCGCAAATCGATGGTCGCGCCCATGCAGAAGAACCACACGGCGAGGATCGGCACTGTGCCCGTGATCAGACCGTTGGTGAATGAGCCAAAGTACTTGCCTGCGCCAGGCGCGAACGAATGCACGCATGCGCCGAGCAGTAGCGGGATCAACATGAGACCGCCGGGTACGCGGTCGATTGCCTTCTTCAGATTCATGTCTCTGTCTCCTCCATACGACGCCAGGCCGGTGATGGGAACGGCGGCGCTGTCCGGTATTCATCCGGCTCTGTCCGCCTGTTCGCGGACTATAGCACTCGATAAAGGAACAATGTTCCGGTTTTATATGCACTAAGATTAATCGTTTACCCTGCTCTTTTAAAACCGCTCCCGCTATCTGGTGATCCCGCGATTTTTCCATTGCGGACCGGCGTTCCGATCATGCTAGACTGCGCGCAAAGCCAACCCGGACGTGGCGCCCGGCGCGCCCACCCGCAGCCGGAGGAGACATGGAAGTCAGACAGAGCATCAACAGCGAGTACGCGAAAGCGCTCGACACGGCGGGCCTCAGAAAAGCGTTCCTCGTCGAAAAGGTTTTCCAGACCGACGCGCTCGCGCTCACGTATAGCCATATCGACCGGATCATCGTTGGCGGCGCATTGCCGCAGACGCGTGCCGTCGAAGTGCCCGCCTCGCTCGGCAAGTCGATCGGCGTGAGCTATCTGCTCGAGCGGCGCGAACTCGGCGCGATCAATATCGGCGGCGACGGCTGGGTCGAGGCGGACGGTCAGCGCTTTGCCGTGCGCAACGAGGAAGCGATCTACGTCGGCAAGGGCACGCAGTCGCTGACCTTCGGCAGCGATGATCCCGCGCGCCCCGCGAAGTTCTATCTGAACTGCGCGCCCGCGCAGGCCACGTATCCGACGCGCACGATCACGCTCGACCAGGCGTCGCCGCAAACGCTCGGCGATCCCGCGACGAGCAACCGCCGCACGATCTACAAGTTCATCGTTCCCGAAGTGCTGCCCACCTGCCAGTTGTCGATGGGCATGACCAAGCTCGAGCCCGGCAGCCTGTGGAACACGATGCCGTGCCATACGCACGATCGGCGCATGGAGGTCTATTTCTACTTCAACGTCGCCGACGATGCCGCCGTCTTTCACATGCTCGGCGAGCCGCAGCAAACGCGGCACATTCTCGTGCACAACGAGCAGGCCGTGATCTCACCGAGCTGGTCGATTCACTCGGGCGTCGGCACGCGCGCGTACACGTTCATCTGGGGCATGGTGGGCGAGAACCAGGTGTTCGGCGACATGGACCATCTCGCCGTGCGCGATCTGCGCTGAGCGCAACGTTTCTATCGAACAGGAGCAGCGCATGAATACGGCCTTTGACCTCAGCGGCAAGGTCGCGCTCGTCACGGGCAGCAACACGGGACTCGGCGCGGGCATGGCGCACGCGCTCGCGGCGGTGGGCTGCGATATCGTCGGCGTGAGCCGCTCCGACGACAGCGACACGGCGCATCGCGTGCAAGCGCTGGGCCGCCGCTACGTCGGCGTGAGCGCCGACCTGGCGGAGACCGCGTGCGTCAACGATATCGTGCGGGCCGCGCTCGAAGCGTGCGGACGGCTCGACGTGCTGGTGAACAACGCGGGCATCATCCGTCGCGCTGACGCGCTCGCGTTCTCCGTGGACGACTGGGACGCCGTGATGAACGTGAACCTGAAAAGCGCGTTCTTTCTCGCGCAGGCCGCCGCGCGGCACTTCGTGGAACGGCAGCAGCGCGGCAAGATCATCAACATCGCGTCGATGCTGTCCTTTCAGGGCGGGATTCGCGTCGCGTCGTACACGGCGGCAAAAAGCGGCATTGTCGGCTTGACGCGGCTGCTCGCGAACGAATGGGCCGCGCGCGGCATCAACGTCAACGCGATCGCGCCCGGCTACATGGCGACGTCGAACACGGCCGCGCTGCGCGAAGACGAGCAGCGCAACGGCGAAATCCTCGCGCGCATTCCGGCGGGACGCTGGGGCACGCCCGACGATCTCGCGGGCCCGGCGGTGTTTCTCGCGTCGGCGGCTTCGGACTACGTGCACGGCCACACGCTCGCCGTCGACGGCGGATGGCTCGCGCGATGATGTGAATTGCACCGCGCACGCGGTATATTTCGCCGATCAGCACCATCGCTGCGCCACGCTCGCTGCACACGCCGCGCGCCTGCGTGCCGTGATGCAGCGAACCTCCGGAAATGCACGACCGACATGTCAGCCATCGACAAACGCAACACACCGTCCGCCGCGCCGCGCAAGCGCGCCGCCAACCCGCTCTCACCTGAAGCGGATACCGCCGACAAGGGCGAATCGCTGTCGTCGGTCGCGCGCGTGTTCGCGATTCTCGGCGCGATCGGCGATAGCGGACAGATCGGCATCAGCGAGTTGTCGCAGCGCCTGTCGCTATCGAAGACGACGGTGCACCGCGTGCTGCAGACGCTCAAGGCGCTCGGCTACGTGACGCAGGAAGTCGAGACGGAACGTTATCGGCTGACGATCCGCTTGTTCGAACTCGGCGCAAAAGCGCTGGAGAGCGTCGATCTCGTGCGCGAGGCCGACATCGACATGCGCCGGATTGCGAGCGCCACGCGCGAGGCCGTGCATCTCGGCATGTTCGACGAAGACGCGATCATCTACATCCACAAGATCGACGCCGATTACGGACTGCGCATGCAGTCGCGCATCGGCCGCCGAAATCCGCTGCACAGCACGGCCATCGGCAAGGTGCTGCTCGCGTGGATGGACCCCGCCGACGCGCGCGAAGTGCTGTCGCATATCGAGTTCCGCAAGTCGACGGCCAAGACGCTCGCTTCCGCCGAAGCCGTGATGAGCATCCTGCCGCAGGTGCGCGCGCAAGGTTACGGCGAAGACATCGAGGAACAGGAAGAAGGCTTGCGGTGCCTCGCCGTTCCCGTGTTCGACCGCTTCGGCCGGGTGATCGCGGGCCTGTCGGTGTCGTTCCCGACGATGCGCTGCGGCGCCGATACGAAGCTGCATTACGTGACCTTGCTGAAGGAAGCGGGCGCGGCGTTGTCGGCGCGGCTCGGGTATCGCCAAGCGGCGCGGGAAGGGGCTGAATTGACGCATCCCGGCTGACGCGCCTGGTGCGTATGAGCCTGTAGCGGCACGCACGTTCCGTTACGTTTGCACGCGCCGGAACGACTCGCGCGCGCAAACGTCCGCGCTCATGACGACGTCTCGCTCAATCGCTCGCTGTAGCGCACAACAGTCCAGAATGCGTATCGGACGCTTCCTCCGCGATCAGCGCAGCCTGCGCAGCGGGACGCGCTTCCATCCGTTCGATGAAAGCCGCCAGCTTCGGCCATCGATGCAAATCAAGCTCGAGGTGCGCGCTCCAACGCGCGACCACGAACAGATAGAAGTCCGCCACCGACACGCGGCTCCCCAACAGGAAAGGCCGCCCATCCGCGAACAGCGATTCGACGAACGTGAGCCGGTCAAACACTTTGGCGCGCGCCTTGGCCGCTTCCTCCGGTGTTTCCACATGAAATAGCGGGCCGAAGGCCTGATGCAGTTCCGCCGCGATATAGACGAGCATCTCGTTCAATCGCGCGCGCTCGATCGTTCCCGGCGGCGGCACGAGATGGCTGCCTTCGCCCAGATGCATCACGATGGCAGCGCCTTCTGTCAGGACCTCTCCGTTGTCCAGCCTCAACGCCGCCACGTAGCCCTTTGGATTGATCGCGAGAAAATCTTCTCCGCTCTGCGTTTGCTGTGTCGTGAGATCGACGCGTTCCAGTTCGAACTGCATGCCCAATTCGCGCATTACAATGTGCGGCGAAAGCGAACAGGTTCCGGGTGTGTAGTAAAGTTTCATCAGTCATCCTTATTTCATTGAATGTGGTTCGAACGATGCCATAACAGGTCAATGAAATAAACCGGTTGGCTTCGGATGACAAAGATTCTTCGGTATCCATCTGGTAACCCGCATTGCTCGTCCGGAGGAAGAACGTGTCGCTGAAACTGCGAAAGAACCGCTCGCCGGCACCCGGCAACATCTGCCCGCTCAGCAAATGCCTGGCGCTGCTCAGCGGCGCATGGACGCCGGAAATCATCTGGAATCTGAGCGCGGCGCCACGGCGGTTCACCGAATTGCGCGTCGACATGCCCGCCATTTCTGCGAAGGTGCTGACAACCCGTTTGCGCCATCTCGAAGCGAGCGGCATTCTTGCGCGGCACGTCATGCCGACGTCACCGCCATCCGTGGAGTACAGCCTGACTGCCCTCGGCGCCGAGCTTCTGCCCGCCATCGCCACCATCGCGAAGGTCGGCGATCAACTGAAATTCGGTTGAGGCGTCCCCTCAAACACGCGCCGTTCATCGCATCCCGGATTCGTTCCTCGTAGTTACGACCGGAATGCCTCAAAGGAAACCGAATCTCCCAAGGCATCAATTAGACTCGATGCAACTTGGGAGACAACGATGTTCGAAGGTTTCACCGATGCGTCGGCAGAGGTTGACGGCATCACGATTCACGCGATCAAGGGCGGACGCGGTCCCGCGTTGCTGCTGTTGCACGGACACCCGCAGACGCACGCGATCTGGCACAAGGTCGCGCCCGCGCTTGCCGAGCGCTTCACGGTGATCGCCGCCGATCTGCGCGGCTACGGCGACAGCGGAAAACCGCCGGGCACCGCCGGTCACGCGAACTACTCGAAGCGCCGCATGGCGCTCGACCAGCTCGAACTGATGCGCGCGCATGGTTTCGCGTCGTTTGCCGTGATCGGCCATGATCGCGGCGGCCGCGTGGCGGCGCGCATGGCGCTCGATCATCCCGACGCCGTCAAGCGTCTCGTCACGCTCGACGTCGCGCCCACGCTGGCGATGTACGAGCAAACCTCGTTCGACTTCGCGCGCGCCTACTGGCACTGGTTCATGCTCGTGCGCTCCGCGCCGTTTCCGGAGACGCTGATCCGAGCCGACCCCGACCTGTATCTGAAACAGACGATCGGCGCGCGCAGCGCGGGCCTCGCGCCTTTCACGGCCGACGCCTATGCGGCGTATCTGCGCTGCCTGTCCGATCCCGCGACGGCATACGGCATCTGCGAAGACTACCGCGCCAGCATCACGATCGACCTCGATCACGACCGCGCGACGCTCGCCGCACAACAGCAGATCGCCTGCGATTTTCTCGCGCTGTGGGGCGCGCACGGCGTGATCGAACAATGCTTCGATCCTCTCGCCGAGTGGCGTGCGTATGCGCCGCAGGTGCAAGGCGAAGCGCTGCCATGCGGCCACTACATCCCCGAAGAAGCGCCGCAATGGCTGCTCGACCGAGTGCTGCCATTTCTCGGCGCATGACTTCAACGCCGCGCAACCCGCCATCGCCATGTCAAAACGAACCCTCTACCAGAAACTCGTCGATTCGCATCTCGTATCGCGCATCGACGATGAGAACGTGCTGCTCTACGTCGATCTGCACGTGATGAACGAGTACACGAGCCCGCAGGCATTCAGCGCGCTCGAAGCACGTGGCCGCAAGGTGCGCAGGCCGCGGCAGCAGCTTGCCGTCGTCAGTCACATCATTCCGACGCATGCGCAAACGCCGCGCGTGATCCGCGATGCCGCGTCGCTGAAGCTCGCGCAGAATCTCGCGCGCAACTGCGAGCGCGAGGACATCCGGATACTCGCCGCGAACGATCCGTTGCAAGGCATCGAGCACATCGTCGCGCCCGAACTCGGGCTCGTGCGTCCCGGCATGGTCGTGTTGTGCGGCGACAGCCACACGACCACGTATGGCGCGCTGGGCGCCCTCGGCTTCGGCATCGGCACCTCGGAAGTCGAGCATGTGCTCGCCACGCAAACGCTCGCCTATCGCCTCGCGCAAACCATGCGTATCACGATCGACGGTGCCTTGCCATATGGCACATCGTCGAAGGATGTCGTGATCTGGCTGCTCAGCCGCATCGGCGCGCAAGGCGCGCGCGGTTATGCCGTCGAGTTCGCGGGATCGACCGTCGCGTCGCTGTCCGCGGAAGCGCGCATGACGTTGTGCAACATGGCCGTCGAGGCGGGCGCGCGCGCCGCGTTGATCGCGCCCGATCAGACGACCTTGGACTACGTGCGCGCCCACGTTTCGTCGCTCGACGACGACGCGCTGCGCGCGCTCGACGACTGGCGCGGGCTGCACTCCGACGAAGGTGCGCGTTTCGACGCCGAGCATCGCTTCGACGCACGCGACATCGCGCCGTTCGTCACGTGGGGCACGAGCCCGGACCAGGCCATCGCGATCGACGAACGCATTCCCGTCGAGGCCGGGCAGCATTCGCCCGAAGCCGCCGCATCGCTGCGGCGGGCGCTCGCCTATATGGGCCTCGAGGCCGGTCAGCCGCTGGCGGGCACGCGCATCGACCGCGTGTTCATCGGCTCGTGCACGAACGCGCGCATCGAAGATCTGCGCGCCGTCGCCGCCATCGTGCGCGGCAAGCGCGTTGCCCGCGGCGTGCGCGCGATGGTCGTGCCCGGCTCGGGCAGTGTGCGCCGCGCCGCCGAGCGCGAAGGCGTCGCGCAGACGCTGATTGACGCGGGCTTCGAATGGCGCGAGCCGGGCTGCTCGATGTGTCTCGCAATGAACGCGACTGCTCGATGCAGCGCTGCGCGTCGACGACCAACCGCAATTTCGAAGGCCGCCAGGGACGCGACGGCCGCACGCATCTGATGAGCCCGGCGATGGCGGCGGCCGCCGCGCTGACGGGCTGCATCACCGATGTCCGCACCCTGGAGGCGCACGCGCAATGAACCGCTTGACGACGATCGAAGGCACGGCAGCGCCGCTGCCCATCGACAACCTCGACACCGACCAGATCATGCCGAAGCAGTTTCTGCGCATCATCGACAAAGCCGGTCTGGCCGACGGCCTGCTGTACGACTTGCGCTTCGACGCGCACGGCGCGCCGCGCACCCATTGCGTGCTCAACCAGGCCGCGTATGAAGGCGCGCGCATTCTGATCGGCGGCGCGAACTTCGGCTGCGGATCGAGCCGCGAGCACGCGGTGTGGGGCTTGCAGCAATACGGCTTTCAGGCCGTCATTGCACCGGGCTTCGCGGAGATTTTCTATTCGAACGCGATGAACAACCGGTTGCTGCTCGTGCAACTCGAGCGCGACGCCATCGACGCATTGCTGCATGCCGCGACGCATGAACCCGCCTCGCGCATGCGCATCGACCTCGAACGACAGACCGTCGGCGACGCGCGCGGAAACGTCTACACGTATCCGCTAGGCGCGCGTCACAAGCAGATGGTGATCGAAGGCATGGACACGGTCGACCTGACGCTGTCCGCGCTCGCCGACATCGAAGCGTTCGAGCGCAAGCACTTCGTGCACCGCGCGTGGGCGAGCGTGCTGTGACGCACACGCGGCGAACAGCGGAACCTGACATCGAAATGTCAAGGAAACGTCGAGGAAACGCCGGGAAAAACCTGCTTCGCCGCGCCGCTGCGCGACCTCACGTTTTCCCTCACCTCGCATCTGGTCCGCAATGTGTGCTACATCGCATCCATCGCGGCGGAATGCTGGCAAGTTAGGTCACATCATGTCGATCGAGCGGACGATGTCTTGCGCATGAAACGCTGGGCGTCGGGCGTTGCTGACAGCGTGGATTCGGCATGGACGTACGCATGTTCCGGCGGGAGGCCGATTGGCATCGATCGGCACCGGGCATGTGTACAGCGATGAGTTTGCCGTGCATGCCCACCTGCGAGGTAACAACCATGAGAATCAGCACATTGCTCGGGTCCGCGGCGACGTCCGTGACCCTGGTCTGCGCCCTGCCACCCGCCGCCGCGTGGGCTGACGGGCCGCGGTCAGCCTACGACAACGGCGGCACGAATGAAGCCTCGCTCGATCCGGGCGAGGAGCAGATGACCGCCGACGAGGAAAACAAGGCGCGCCAGAAGGATCTGAGCGACGCCTATCACAACGGCTACACCGCCCGCGCGAAGGAAGACGCCGAGACGTATGCGTCGCTGCGCGACCAGTTGAAGCGCACGTCGAAAGCATCTGCACAGCAGCCGCCGCCGCTGCCCGCCGGCATGCCGGGCGACGACACCGCGCAGGTCCGCCGTGTGAGCCAGCCGCGCGTCGCGCAGCAGCCGCTGCAGGCGCAAGCCGGCTACGACGATGACGACGCCGCGCCCGTGCAGTACGCGCCCGCACCGGCGCCGCGTCCGCGCTATCGTCCGGCGCCCGTCTATACGCAGGCGCCCGTCTACGAAGCACCGCCCGAAGAAGCCGAAACGGTCGTGTTCCAGCCGTACCAGCCGCCGCCCGTGCACTACGTGCCCGTCTATCAGCCCGTCTACGTGAGCCCGCCGCCCGTCGCGCCGATGGAATACGCGGCGATGCCCGTCTATCGCCCGGGGTATTACGGCTACGGCTACGGCTGGCGCGGTTACGGCGGATGGCGCTAACGCGGAGCGTTTTCGCAACGACGGCCCGTCTGCGAACAGCGCCTTCGCGAGAAGGCGCTGGGTCCGCACGCGGCCACGCGTCGCACGCGTGACGCACCGATCACCAGCCGAACTTCGCCTCCACGCCCACGTAGTCTGCATTGCGCGCGCCCAACGCGCGCAACGAATCGCCGACTTCGAAGTGCACGGCTTCCAGCGCGAGCGCGACATTCGAATTGACGGCCCAATCCGCGCGAACCTGCGCGTACATGCCCGTCCAGCGCGTGCCCTTGCCCGCCGTGCCAGGCACGACGGCCGAGCCCTGGGCGTAGACGGCATCGGCGGCCGTCGCGCGCCACTGGAAGCCGAGCGCGGTCAGCAGCGTGATCTTCGGCGTGACCTTGAACGTCACCGACGGCTTCACGTGTATCAGGTTGCTGTAGCCCGTGTAACCCGCGAGCGTGAAGTAGTAGCCGTTCGGAAAGAGCGGATTGAAGGTCTCGACGCGTCCGTCGCCGGGATGCCGGTCGCCCGACGCGCCGTCCACCTGCAAGCCCAGGCGCGGCGTGCCCGCCAGCGACGCGAAGGTGTAGCCGCCCAGCACGCCGAACGCCCACGCGCCGATCGTGTCGTTGCCGACGTGCCCCGTCTGCAGCATCGTTTCCGCGTCCCAGTCGAACGGCGCGGCCTTGCCCGCGTAGCGCACGTCGAACACATCGCGATGCTCGGTGCCCGTCGCATCCAGAAAGCGCGCGTTGTCGCGGTTGTAACGCGACCAGTACGCGGACAGATCGCCCGGCCCCGTATTCACGCGCTCGACGCGCACGCCGCTGAACGTCAGATGCCGGTTCGACACATCGTCGAACGCGGTGACGTCGCGATACTGCACGGGCTGCGTCGCGTAGCCGATGAAGCGCCACTTGTTGATCTCGTAGTCGGCCCACAACGCGTCGTAAGCCTGCCGCACGTTCGGGCCGTCGCGCACGGAGACGAAGCGCTGCAAGTCGAACGCCATCTCCTGACGGCCGACCCGCGCCTTGAACGTGCCGCCGCCCACGCCATAGACGAACGCAACGAACGCCTGCTCGATGTCGAGAGGATTCTTGTCGACGGGCGTGACGGCATCCTTGCCGAACGGCCGCGCATCCTCGAGCTGGAAAAACGCCTGCACATGCTGGCCGATGCGCGCGTCCGCGTGCACCTCGGCGCGCTGGATCACGTAGCTGTCAGGCCGCGCGCTGCCGAGGCCGAAGAGCGGCGTGTTGTTCAGCTCGAAACGCTCGCGCAGGTTCGCGCCGAGCGACAGATACGTCGACGGATCGGCACCGAGCGGAATGTACTTGAGCGCGTCGAACGGCTTGCGCGGCACGCACGGATTCGCCAGCACCGACCAGTCTTCCTGCCAGCGGTTGAACGACAGCGACGAAGGCCGCTTCGCGGTGCACGACGTTGCCGCCGAAGTTTCCGCAAAAGTTGCCACAGACGTCGCCGCGGAACTTGCCATGGGCGCAGCGGCCGCGCCCGGGTCGGCCGTGTCGTCCGCTGCGACGGCGCTCGCGCTTTCGGCCCAGCCGCACAACGCGAGCGCGGCACAGGCGGCCGCCTTCGACACGACGCGCCGCATCGATCGACGCCCCGTCACTTCGTCGCTTCGTGAATCTCGGCGACGTAGCCGCCGGGAAATTCGACCATCGCCGTGCGGCCTTCGACCGTGCGGCTTGCGGGCACCAGCACCTTGACGCCGTTGCCCTGTGCCTTCGTCAAGGTCGCGTCGAGATCGGCGACCTGATAGCCCGTCACGTCGTGGCCGAACGGATAAGGCAGCTTGCCGTCCGTCACGAACACGAGCATGTTGCCGAAGCCCGACGTGAGACGCACGCGCCGGATCGTCTCGCCCGGCTTGCCGATTTCGGCGCCGTCCGCATGGCGGTTGTCGGACACGACCTTGCCGTGCGAGAAGCGCACGAATCGCTTGATGAAGTTGTCGGCGGACTGCGCGGACAAATACACGCGGTTGTCGGGCACCGTGTCGAGCGGACCGTACGAAGGCGCCTTCGTATGCCAGTACAGCTGCATGTAAAGGCCGCCCGGCCACTGGACGATCGCGTCCTTGCCGATGGGATCGTCGAAGGTATCGACGATCACGTCCGCGCCCGCCGCGCGCGCGGCGCGCACGGCCTTGTCGATGTCGGTGACGAGATAGCCGGTGCGCTCGTTGCCGAACGGATAGGGAATGGGCGTCTCGAAGGCGAACACCGACAGCATGCCCACAGGCGTCTGCACATATTGCGACGCCGTCTTGCTCGGCGTCGGCGTGACGGTGAACACGGCGCGCGGCGACGCCTTGCCACCGAACGTCGCGACGAAGCTGTTGACGAACGCGTCGATATCCTGGCCCGACACGTACACGTGCGTGGTGTCGTACTGCGGACCGACGGACACGACGGGCGTGCTCTTGCCCGCGTTCTGATGGTCGGCTTCGGCAAACGCCGGCGCGCCGGCCAGCGCGATGCCGAGCGCGACAGCCGACACGGCCGACATCGCGACGGCCCGCAACATTCGATACATCTTGACGGTGCTCATGAAAAACTCCTTGCTGGTAATGGATGCCGCCGCGCGCTCACATGCGACGCGCAGCGCGTTCAGGTTTGCGTGAGCAGCACGCGCGTCTTTCGCGACAGCACGGCCAGCGCGCACAGCGCGGCAAGCGGCAGCAGCAGCGCCCAGAACGACGCGAGCAGATAGCCCGCCGCGCCCGCGCCCGCACCGACCGCGAATCCGGCGACGGGCGGCAGCGTGCGCCATAGCCGCGTGCGCGCCGCGTGACGCGTTTTCTCGTCGCCGGGCGAGAACAGCAGATCGAACGCGTCGATCACGGCCTGCGTGACATTGCCCGTCATCACGGTGTTCGCGACGACGGAGCGCGCCGTCAGGCGGCCATGCGCGTTCTGCACGCCCATGGCCGCCGCGCCGAGCAGACCGCAGGCAATCGTCATCGGCGCATCGGCGTCGCTGATGGGCGCGGCGAGCACGCCCGCCGCCATGAAGCCCGCCAGCAGCGCCGCCTGCAGCGCGTACAGCGCACAGGCGCGCACGCCGTGTCCGCGTTTGAGCAGGCGGTTGTCGAGCACGCGCGCGGCCACGATGCCCGCGACGAATGCGGGAAACGCGAGCCACTTGATCAACAGGCCATGCCCCGCGCCCGCGAGGCCCGAGCCGATCAGAATGAAGTTGCCCGTCACATGTGCGGTGAAGAGGCCGAACAGCGCGACGAAGCCGAGCGTATCGACATAACCGGCGATGGTCGCGAGCCAGGTGTCTTCGCCGGGCACGTGATCGAGTTGCGCAGCGGCGTGCGCGCCCGCGCTCACTGGTCCTTGCTGCATGACGGCGTGGGCTTGCTGCTGGTGACGGTTGGTGCGCTTTGCGTTTGCGCGGCCGGCGTACGGATCTGCGCCTGCACGAAGGGAATCGCGTGCTCGCCGATCACGATGCCGAGCAGCCCCGCGAGCGCGATCAAGGGCGGCGCAGGCGACTGCACGCGCACGAGGTAATACAGCAGGCCGACCACAAGGCCCGCGCCCAGCGAGATCAGATATGACATGACGTACTCCTGGTCCTTCTACGACGAGCCGGCAATCAGCCGGCAAAATGAGTGCGGCGAAAGTCCTGGGCGATGCGACGCCCCTCAGACCTGCCGCTGCCCGGACGCATGCGCACGCAGCGCAAGCCGGTAACGTCCCGCGCCGCCGATCGCTATCGTGCCGAACATGATCAGCAGCATCCACGCGAATTGCCCCTGCTCCAGCGTCCATTCGCGATGCACGAGACCGAGCGCTATCGCGCAGACGAACATGATGGGCAGCGCGGCAAGTCGCGTCGCGATGCCTGCCATCATCAGGAGCGGACATACAACCTCAGCGAAGATCGCGAACGCGAGCGTCAGCGTCTTGCCCAGATGCAGCGGGTCTTCGATCGCATCGAGCTGGCTCGTGAAATGGAGCGCCTTCGGCAATCCATGCACGAGCAGCACGAGCACGCTGGCGGTAACGCGCAGAAACAGCAGCGCGGCGTCGGTGGCGCAAAAGCGGTTCATTGCGTGCAGGCACCTAGAACGCGAAGCAGCTGCAACCGAGCGCGCCCCAGAACGAGTTCGCGTCGCTCGCGGGCACGTTGCTGCGCCACGCCCACGCGTGCGCATGGCGATGCACGCCACACAGGTTCACGCATGCGTCGTTGCACGACTGCTGCAACGGCGCCATCGGCCGATAACGCGCATAGCCGCCGTACTCGGCGACGGGCGACCACGTCGGGCTCACGGGCAGCGCGGGCGGCGCCAACGTTTCGAACTCGTCGGCGGCATAGACGACGCGGCCGTTGACCACCGTCAGCACGGACGTCAGATGCTTGATGTGGTCTTCGTCGATCGTGAAGAAATCGTCGGAGAGCACGGCGAAATCGGCGAGCTGGCCGGGCACGAGCGCGCCCTTGCGCGTCTCGTCGTTCGAGAACCACGCGCTGCCCACCGTATAGCGGCGCAACGCTTCCATCCGGTCGAGCCGGTCTTGCGCCGCGTACATGGGCGTGCCGCCCACCGTGCGTCCCGACACGAGCCAATACAGCGACACGAACGGGTTGAAGCTCGCGACGCGCGTCGCGTCCGTGCCCGCGCCGACGGGCAGCCCCGCCGCGAGCATCTGCCGCACGGGCGGCGTGCGCGCCGCCGCCTCCGCGCCATAGCGCGAGATGAAGTATTCGCCCTGATAGGCCATCCGGTGCTGTACGGCGATGCCGCCGCCCAATGCCGCAATGCGTTCGATGTTCTTCTGCGAGATCGTTTCGCAATGGTCGAAGAACCAGCGCAGCCCGTTGAACGGTGTATCGATGTTCACGCGTTCGAACACGTTCAGAAAGCGCTCGATCGATTCGTCGTACGTCGCGTGCAGACGGAACGGCCAGCGGTTTTGCACGAGCAGCCGCACGACGGCTTCGAGCTCGCTTTCCATCGCGTCCGGCAAGTCGGGGCGCGGCTCCAGGAAGTCTTCGAAATCGGCGGCGGAAAACACCAGCATTTCGCCCGCGCCGTTCACCTTCAGAAAGTCGTCGCCGTCGCCGGGCTTCGTGACCTTGACCCACTTCGCGAAGTCTTCGATTTCTTTCTTCGCGTTCTGCGTGAACAGGTTATAGGCAATGCGCACCGTCAATTCGTTACGCTTCGCGAGTTCCATGATGACGGCGTAGTCGTCGGGATACGCCTGATAGCCCCCGCCCGCGTCGATCGCGCTCGTCACGCCGAGTCGATTGAGTTCGCGCATGAACTGGCGCGATGAGTTGACCTGATCGTCGAATGGCAGCTTCGGGCCTTTGGCGAGCGTCGCGTACAGCAGCCCAGCATTCGGACGCGCGATCAGCATGCCCGTCGGGTTGCCGCGCTTGTCGCGCTGGATCTCGCCGCCGGGCGGATTCGGCGTATCGCGCTCGTAGCCGACGGCGCGCAACGCGGCCGCGTTCAGCAATGCGCTGTCGTACAGATGCAGGATGAACACGGGCGTGTCGGGTGCGATCGCGTTGATCTCTTCGAGCGTCGGCCCGCGCTTCTCCGCAAACTGGAATTCGTTCCATCCGCCGACCACGCGCACCCATTGCGGCGCGGGCGTGCGCGCCACCTGCGCGCGCAGCATGGCGAGCGCGTCGGCAAGCGAAGGCACGCCGTCCCAGCGCAGTTCGAGATTGAAGTTGAGGCCGCCGCGAATCACGTGAAGATGCGAGTCGTTGAGACCGGGGATCACCGTGCGGCCTTTCAGATCGATGCGGCGCGTGGACTCGTTGGCCCATTGCATCATGTCGTGATCGTTGCCGCTCGCGACGATCTCGCCTTTCGCGACGGCGAGCGCCGTGACGAACGAACGCTTGTCGTCCTGCGTCGCGATCTTGCCGTTGTAGATCACCAGGTCCGCGATGCGGGCGGGCTGCCTGGGCTGACTGAGCTGGTTCGATGTGCTCATCGTCGCTCTCCGTGTTCGTGGTCGGGCATGCGTCGCGCGACGGCAGCACACCATCGCGCGACGCGCAGGACATCGCAGTATTGAAGGACGATCAGCCCGCCTCGCTCGCGTGCTCGCCGAGAATCTGCTTCGCGTAGCGCACGCCGATGCCGTATGCGCTATGCGCCTTGAAGATGTCCATGCAGCCTTCGTACGTTTCGCCGCGCGCCCAGTCGCGTTGCAGCTCGCACATGAACTGCAGCGAGTTCATCGGCACGGCGCCCGCCTGGACGATGCGCTGCACCGCGCGCTCGTGTGCTTCTTCGGTGATGTCGCCGCATGCGTCCGTCGGCACGTAGATCTCGAAGCCTTCGGCGAGCATCTGCACGGTCGGGAACGTCACGCACACTTCAGTCCACAGGCCCGCGATCACGATCTTCTTGCGGCCCGTCGCCTTGATCGCTTCGCGGAATTGCTTGTCTTCCCACGAGTTCATCGACGTGCGGTCGATCGGCTTCGTTTCCGGAAACACGGCTTGCACTTCGGGCACGAGATGGCCGCTGAACGACTCCGACGCGATCGTCGTGAGAATGGTCGGGACGTTGAAGAGCTTCGCGCTCTTCGCGAGGATCTGCGCGTTGTGCAGGATGGTCGTGCGCTCGTGTGAGTTCGTGCCGAAGAACATCTGCGGCTGGTGATCGATCAGCGCGAGCGCGCAGGTGTCGGGCGTCAACAGTTCATAGGCCATGAGTAGCTCCATTTCGCGAGAGTGCGAGAGACCCGCGCGGTTGCACGAAGGCAGCCACGCTAATGTCCGGTTAGTGGATTGCTGCAGTCGACGTCGCATCGGCAAGCCCGACGCAAACGGTTCGCCCGCGCCGCTCAGGCGCAGGTTTCACAATGCCGCGATGGCATTACGACCCGGGGGGAAGCTTAGTGACGAGCGGACTTAAAGTCCTGATGACACGCTTAATCGTTATTAAGCACGTGACTGAACGGAAGCCATGCGAAGCGAAACGCGCGACGCATGGCCGGCGCCGCGCACGGCGCTCCGTTCGTTGCCGTTGCGCTGCTCCCAGTCGAGCGCGGTGGCAAACCAGCGTTGCGCTTCGTCGTGACGGCCGAGCTTGCGCACTATCTCGCCCTTGATGCGGGACAGCTCGGCGTAGTACCAGCGCTCGCCGTTGTCGTCGGCGAAACGCAAGGCCTGATCGATCGTAGCGAGTGCTTCGTGCTCGCGCGATGCAGCCGTCATCGCAACGGCCAGTTGTCCCAGCAACGGCGAAATCTGCGCGAGGAAACCTGTTGCGCGCATTGCAGCAATCGACGCGGCCAGCCGCCCAATTGCTGCATCGCCAGGTTCGGCGAGCGTCGCCAGCCACGCGTCGTAGCATGCGCAGCAGGCGCTCCAGATCGTGAGGCCGAAGCGCGCGGAAATTTCCTGAAGCACGTCGATGCCATGCCGTGCCGCCGCCTGATCGCCGTTCAGAAGCGCGATCGGCACGAGCCCTTCGACGAGCACGTAACAGGTGACCATTTCATGGTCGTATTGCACGGCCGAATCGAACGTGTGCGCCGCCAGATCGTACGCTTCGCTGCGTTGACCTTGCACCCACAGCACACGCGCGAGCGTCGCGCGCGCGACGATGCCGTGATCGACGCGAAAGCCCGTTGTGTTCCAGCGGTTCAAAGGCTTCTCTTCGTACTCCGCAATCATCCGTTCGAGCAGCGCACGCGCGCCCGCCTGATCGCCTGCATAGTGCAACGCGATGCCTTCCACGCGCCCTGCCAGCACGACATGTGTGGCATTGCCGCTGCTGCGCGCGAGATCGCCGAAGCGCCGCGCGAGCAACAGCGCCTCGCGCGCGCGTCCGCTGTACTGATGCCAGTTCCACACGCCCCAGCGCGCCCTCGATACGTGGTTCGGCTGATCGGCGCGCGCCGCATCGTTCAGCACATGCGTCCATGCTTCGCGCGTTTCCGGCAGCGGCCCTTCCGTGTAGACGAGCGCCGCCGCGAGCGCCGACATGAGGCCAAGGCGCGTTTCCACGCCGACGTGCACGGGTTCCTGTTTGTCCTGCGCGTTCTGCCCGTCCTGCGCGATCAGGCGCAGCGCGGCGCGCGCGCGGATGCAGCACTCCTCGACCATCGACAGGTCGTACAGATAAGGCACGGTGACGGCGGCAAGCTCGACGCCGAGCGCATGATCGCCATGCTCGCCGAGCGACCAGTCGAGCGCGGCCCGCAGGTTGCCGAGTTCGCGCGTGAACTCGCCCAGCCACTCGACGACCGGCCGCTTCATCCATTGCGACTGCGCCGTTTCGAGCAACGCCAGGAACAGCGCGGCATGCGCGGCGGCCGCCGATGCGCGCTCGCCGTTGTCGTCGAGTTGCTGCTGCGCATAGGCGCGCGTGGTTTCGAGCAGACGGTAGCGATACGACGAGCCTTCGAGGTCCGTCGTCAACAGCGAACGCGATACGAGACCGCTCACGGCATCGAGCGCCTCCATGCGCGTGAGCCCCGCATGTGCCGCCATCGCGCAGGCGGTGTCGAGCGTGAAGCCGTTGACGAACAGCCCGAGCCAACGCAACAGCTTTTGTTCGTCGGCGTTGAGCAGCCGGTAGCTCCAGTCGAGCGTCGCCTTCAGCGTCTGGTGTCGTGGCAGCGCCGTGCGCCTGCCGCCCGCGAGAATCCGGAAGCGGTCGTCCAGATGTTCGGCGAGCAGGCCGATGCCGAGCACAGCCGCGCGCGAGGCCGCGAGTTCGAGCGCGAGCGGAATGCCGTCGAGCCGTCGGCACACTTCGCCCATCAGACGAATGCTCGTTTCGTCGAGCGAAAACTGCGCGCCGTCGGCCTGCGCGCGGGCGAGGAAAAAGCGCACGGCGGACGTGCGCAACACGTCGGCGCCCGGCTCGTCGGCGGTGGGCATCGAAAGCGGCGGCACTTGATAGACGATCTCGTCGCGCACGCGCAATGCTTCGCGGCTCGTCGTCAGCACGCGCATGCGGCTGCCCGCGCCCGTCAGCGCTTCCGCGATGGCGGCCACGGTCTCCACCACCTGTTCGCAGTTGTCGAGCACCACGAGCGCCGCGCGGTCGCGCCATTCGCCCGCGATCTGCGCGAGCGCCGCGCGGCTTGCCGACAGCCGGCTGCCCATCGCGAGCGCGAGCGCGTCGAGCGCGGATTGCGCGTCGTACACGGCCGCGAGCTGCACGAAAACGACGCCGTCGGCGAAATCCTGTTCGACCGCATGCGCGACTTCTACCGCGAGCCGCGTCTTGCCGATGCCGCCCGAGCCCACCAGCGTCACGGTCTGATGCGAGCGCAACGCGCTCACCACGCCGTCGAGCGCGCCTTGCCGGCCTATCAGCTCCGGCACGCGCGCGGGCAGCGGCTGGCGCGACGGCCTGGCGGGTTCGGTGTCGGTGGAAACGTTGTCGTGTGTGACGGGCGGCTGGCATGCGCGGAGGTCAGCGTGGAGGCCAACGTCGCGGCCAACGTCACCGCTGGCATCGAGTCCGGCATGGAGTCGGGCAGGCAACGCGCCCACCTCGACCTGGCCATGCATGACGAAGCGATAGCCGCGCCCCGGCACCGTGCTGATGCGCTCGCGCTCGGCGCCGAACGCGCGGCGCAGCGCGGAAATATGAACCTGCAGATTGTTCTTTTCGACGACGGTCTTCGGCCACACCGCGCGCATGATCTCGTCTTTCGACACGAGCCCGCCGTCCGCTGCGATCAGCAACGCGAGGATGTCGAATGCGCGGCTGCCGATCGGCACCTTCTGCCCATCGAGACGCACTTCGCGATGATCGAGTGAAATCTCGAGTTGACCGATCTTTATCGTCATCATCAGAACAGGTGATGTGAGAAACCGTGCATCCGGCAACGCGGCGTCAAGCAGGTTTCGCACTACTCGACGTCGTATCGACATGGCTGTGACGATGCAGCCATGACGTCATGCGTGCCGGAAAGGACTGCCGAAAGCACCGCCTTGGGGCAGGCATCCAGGCAGGCAACAAACGCAAGCCGCGACACAGTGTACAACGGACAAAAGCCGCCCGGCATGCGCCCCGGGCGGCTTGCTCGATGCGGCGCGCGGGCGCCCGTACATCGACGCTTATCAACCTCTCATTGCTGCAGAAACGCCAGCAGGTCGGCGTTGATCTGATCCACGTGCGTGCTGCACATGCCATGCGACGCACCTGGGTAGACCTTCAGCGTCGCGTTCTTGACGAACTCGACCGAGCGCTTCGCCGATGCGTCGATGGGCACGATCTGATCGTCGTCGCCGTGCAGGATCAGCGTCGGTACGTCGATCTTCTTCAGGTCCTCGGTGTAGTCGACTTCGGAGAACTGCTTGACGCATTCGTAGTGGCCTTTGATCGACCCTGCCATGCCCTGACGCCAGAACTCCTGCACGAGCCCCTGCGAGACGGACGCGTTGGGACGGTTGAAGCCGTAGAACGGTGCGGCCAGGTCCAGAAAGAACTGCGAGCGGTTCGCGGCGACGCCCTTGCGGATGCCGTCGAACACGTCGATCGGCAGGCCGCCCGGATTGGCCGCCGTCTTCAGCATCAACGGCGGCACGGCGCCGATCAGCACGACCTTGGCAACGCGCTGCGAGCCATGACGGCCGATGTAGTGCGCGACTTCGCCGCCGCCCGTCGAATGGCCGACGAGCATCGCGTTCTTCACGTCGAGCGCGTCGAGCACGGCGGCCAGATCGTCCGCGTACGTGTCCATGTCGTTGCCGTCGGACGACTGCCCCGAGCGGCCATGTCCGCGACGGTCGTGCGCGATCACGCGATAGCCCTGGTTCACGAGGAACAGCATCTGCGGGTCCCATGCATCGGCGCAAAGCGGCCAGCCGTGCGAAAAGACCACGGGCGTGCCCGTGCCCCAGTCCTTGAAAAAGATCTCCGTGCCGTCCTTCGCGGTCACGAAGCTGCCGCCCTGCGCGCGCGGCGCCTGCTGGTTGCTGTGCGTTGCCATTCCTTGTTCTCCGTCGTTGCATCGCGTGGCGCTGTCGCGCGTGGCGATGATGTTTCGATGACATGACACAGCGGGCCCGCCCGCCGCATCGCAGAAGCGAAGCTTAGCGCCGCGCAGCAACGAAGTCCTTGGAGCAGACTTAAACGTCCTGAACGGCACGCGCTGCGCGGACCCGACGAAGGCGGCAGCACCCGGCCCAGCCGCCCGCGCAATGCAGTCCGCGGATGTTAAGGAAATTTCAGGCAGCGTTTGCGCGCATCAGAGACCGCCTGCCATTGCGTGTCGACCGCTCTCGGCATCGAGCGAAGGATGCGCTTCGCGCGCGCTGCGCCGCAATTGCGCGAGCCGGCGGATATCGGGCGCGCCCGAGCCCGCATCGACGCGCGTCGCGACATCGTCGAGCAGCGATGCCGCGCGCGCCGCTTCCTGCCGCTCGAGCAGATGGCTCGCGAGATCGAGCACCGCGCGCAATTCGAGCATCGGCGCGTGCTGTTCGCGTGCCGTCTGAATGGCGTCGCGCAGATGAGCGCGGCCTTCCGTCTCGAACTGGCCGGCGCTCGAAGCACGGCCCGTCGATTGCATCGCGCGAGACTGTTCGAGCGCCGCGACGCCCATCACACGCTGCAGTTCGGCGATAAAGAAATGCTCGCCGTGCGCGCGGCAGTAATCGAGCGCTTCGTCGAGCTTCGCGCGGGCTTCGGCAACACGCCCGGTGCGCGCCAGCGCCTCGGCGCAAACGGCGATCATCGGCGTCAGCACACGGCGAAAGCCGCACGACAACAGTCGTTGCAGCGCGGGTTCGAGCTTCACGAGACCCGCATGCGCGTGGCCCGTCAGAATGTCGAGGTGTCCCGCGTGACACTCGCCATACGCCTGCCAGATCGCGAAGCGATTCAACGCGACCTGCGATTGCAGCACGGCGAGATAGCGCGACGCCGTTTCCAGTTCGCCGCATTGCAGCGCGAGCGGCACGGCCGCCACCGCGAGCACATGACTGAGCGACGGCTCCAGCATGTCAGGCCGGATCGAATTGACGACGTGCTCGACGAGTTGCATCGCGCGTTCGGGTTGGCCCTGCAGCCAGACGATGCGCGCAAGCGTGCCGTTGCCGAAGGTGCTGGGATCGACGGCAAGGCCGATGCCGTCGGGCGCCATGGGGCCGAGTTCCATCAGCGATGCGACGGCGCGCTCGAGCCGCACGCGCGCCTGCTCGTGCTCGCCGAAGCAATGCAGCGACACGGCGATCATTTCGGCGGCGAGAATGCGCTGCGCGGGCGTACCGCAGCGCTCCGCGAACTCCTGGAAGCGCGTCGCGAAACGAAACGACGCGTGAATGTCCGACGATGCAAGCGTCGTATTCCAGGCGCCCCACAGCGCGCGCGCTTCGAAGGTTTCGTCGCGCGCCTCGCGTGCGAGCACCAGCACGCGCTTCCACAACGGACCTGCATCGCGCACGGCGCCGCCCGTGTGCAGCAGCGTCGATGCATACGCGGAACACAGGCGCATTTCGCACAAGGTATCGACGGAACCGCGCGGCAACGCATCGAGCGCCGCGAGCGCACGGCCCGAACGTTCGTAGCATTCGTGCAGCAGCGAAGCCTGCAGCAATGTCCCCGCCAGCGAGCCCGCCAGCGCGACGCCAAGCGCGGCATTGCCGCCCGGCGAGAACGCCCATTCGAAGGCAGCGCGCGCGTCGTCGAGGGCGAGACGCGCTTCGGCGGGCGGCAGGCCCGGCGCGGCATTGCCGATGCTCATCTTGCCGTGCTCGATGCCGTCCTGCAGATAACGCATGTGACGTGTCGCGATGCGCTGCAACTCGCCCTCGTCGCGCAGCTTTTCCATCGCGTAGGCACGCGTCGATTCCGTCAGCCGGTATTGCGCAATCGCGCCGCAGAAGCCGACGCTCAACAGCGACTTGGCAGCCAGCTCGCTCAGGCTGGCGATGACGGAGGCGATCGGCATGTCGGGCTCTGTCGCGACGGTGCACACGGCATCGAACGTGAATGCGCCCGCGAAGAAGCCGAGGCGCCGGAACAGCATCCGCGAGTTCGCATCGAGCAGCGCGTAGCTCCAGTCGAAGGTCGCGCGCAGCGTCTGGTGGCGGGGCAGCGCCGAGCGCAGCCCGCCCGTCAGCAGATTCAGGCGGTCGTCGAGACGCGAGGCCACGCCGTCGATCCCCAGCGTCGCGACGCGCGCGGCCGCCAGCTCGATGGCGAGGGGCAGCCCTTCGAGCCGCCGGCAGATCTCGCCGACCAGATGGATCGCGGCTTCGTCGGTGCCGCAATCGGGCGCAACGGATTTCGCGCGGCACAGAAACAGCTCGACGGCAGAATGCGCGAGGACGGCATCGGCGGGCGCGCCGCTCCCGGGCACGGCAAGCGGCTCCAGCCGGAACACGGATTCCGCCCAGATATGCAGCGGCTCGCGGCTCGTCACGAGCACATGCAGCGACGGATTGCGCGCCGTCAGCCCTTCGACGAGGCTCGCGACCACGTCGATCACGTGCTCCGCGTTGTCGAGCACGAGCAGGCACGGCGCCGCCGCCAGCAGCTCGGCGAGACTTTCCTGTGTCAGGTATTCGGCGGAGGTGTCGAGACGCAATGCGCTTGCCAGCATCTCCAGCACGGCATCGCCCGACGATGCCTTCGCCAGTTCGACGAAGCACACGGGCTCGCCGAAACGGTCGCGCAGCTCGCGCGCCACATGGACGGCGAGACAGGTCTTGCCGATGCCGCCCGCGCCGACGAGCGTGACGACGCTCGCCGCCTCGATCCGCCCGAGGATCTGCGCCACCTCGTCGCGGCGCCCGACGAGCGTCGCCGCGCACGCAGGCAGGCTGCCGCTCGCGCCGATGCCGCCATGCCGCTCCGGCGCGCGCGCCAGCCGGTTCTCCGACACGAGCATATAGCCGCGCCCCGGCACTGTCTTGATGAGTTCGCGCTGCTCGCCGAACATCTTGCGCAGCGCCGCGATATGCACCTGCAACCGGTTTTCTTCGACGATCACGCCGGGCCACACGGCGTCCATGATGGCGTCTTTCGACACGATGCCGCCGTTCGCGCGATACAGCACCTCAAGGATGTCAAAGGCGCGCGCGCCGATCCGCACGGTCCGGCCTTGCTGACGAATCTCCCGCTGTTCGAAGTTGACGAGCAATGTGCCGATCTGAATCATGGCCGCCTCCAAAAAACGCTACCTGGCTCCGCGCGACATCGACAAAGGGATGATGACCAACTGACTGAAGGTTCAGACCGGACGCACCGGCCCGTCGCCGCGAGCATGTTGATCGGCTTGTGCGCTCGCCGGGCAGCGATGCTGTGACATCGGCTATGGCGAGAGCGCGCGGCGAATCGGGCTGACTGAAAACTGATAATTGAACGCTGATTGTAAACAGCCCGTAACGGCACGTCTTGAATAATAGTGACCTTCATTCTCCTTTGCGCGGTCTTTTTAAGGTGCGCGCCTGCTGGCCCGAATGCGCGTATTGCGACGCTTGCAAGGCGCAAGCTGAAATCCGCCATAATTCTGGCCTTCAATTCATGACAAATGGGCGTATTCCGTGATGTGAAATCGAATGGATCGCTCAGGTCTTAAACGTTAATTTTGGAATTTTTTGCTTGCCTGTAAACTGATCCAATTAAGTTTCACAAGCGATGCATGAATTAAGGAAAACCCATGCCGACTGATGGAAATCCGCCGGCGGCCGCGCCGACCAAGCCCAAGGACACCCTCGGATGCGTGTCGAGCAAACTGCGCAAAGACATCGAACTGGATATTGGCGATATCCGCTTCTATCGCAAGCGCATGGACGGCGAACATCTGGATCGCGTCGCGATGCCCGCCTGCGAACGCGGTTTTCTGACGGGCATTTCGCTCAACAGCGGACATCGGCGGAATATCTTCACTGGCGAGCGCATGATCGCCAGGCGATTTGAAGCGGATTCGATTTATATCCGTGATTTTTCAGAAGATTATTGCGCTGACCTATATGGGAATTTCGATTTCGTACTGGTCGAAATAGCGCCCGCATTCTTCACACGACTAAGCGATGAAGCAGGTGGCCCAGGCATCGGCGGGCTCACGTGCGCGGCGGACCAGAAAGACCCCGTGCTTGGCCATCTGGCTCGCGCGCTGGATAGCGACCTCGATCATCGCGGCGAACTCGGCTCGCTGTTTGCCGAACAGATGAGCATCGCGGTCGGCACGCATCTAGCGCGGCGCTACGGCAATCTGCGCGAACGCGAGCAGCGCGCGAAGGGCGCGCTGTCGCACCTGCATGAAGCGCGTGCAAAAGAACTGCTGATCGAACGGTCGCGGCAAGGCGCGTCGATTGCCGAAGTGGCGAGCGAGTGCAACCTGTCGCGCGGCTATTTCATCCGCGCCTTTTCCCGCGCGACGGGTCGCACGCCGCATCAATGGCTGCTCGAACAGCGCGTGGCCGAAGCGCGGCAACTGATCGAGGCAACCCGGATGACGTTGACGGAAATCGCGAGCTTCTGCGGTTTCGCCGATCAGAGCCATCTGAGCCGCGTGTTCGCGAAGATGCTCGGTACGTCGCCGGGCGCGTGGCGGCGCGCGGCAGGACGCTAGCGCAGCGCCTTCACGAGCGCGCCCGCGCGCGCGGCAGCAGCGTGACCGTGCAGGTCATGCCCGCGGCGAGATGCACGCCAGGCGGCACGCGGTCCAGATGCACGCGCACGGGCACACGTTGCGCGAGCCGCACCCACGTGAAGATCGGGTTGACATTCGCGAGCAGGTCGCCGCTGGTCGGATTGTCGCGATCGGCGATGCCGCTCGACACGCTGTCCACGTGCCCCTGAATGTCGACGCCGCCCGCCATCAGACGCACGACGGCGAGGTCCCCCACCTGCACGCGCGGAATTTTCGTTTCCTCGAAGTAGCCGTAGACCCAGAACGAATGCGCGTCGATCAGCGCCATCCGCGCGACGCCCGCCGACGCGTAGTCGCCGGGGTACAGATCGAGGTTCGTGATGTAGCCGTCGGCGGGCGCCCTCACCTCGCTGCGCGTCAGGTTGAGTTGCGCCGTCTGCTGCGCGACCACGGCCGCCTGGTATTGCGCCTCGGCCTCGCTATACGCCGCGACGTCCGCGCGATACGCGGCGTCGGTCTGGCTGGCAAGCGACGCGGCATCCTCGCGGCTCTCGTCGGAGATCACATCGCCGGCGAGACCGGCGCGGCGCGCGGCCTGCGCGCGCTTCATCTGGTCCGCGGAGGCGCCTTCGGACATCTGCGCCTTCGCGCGCGCCATCGCGGCCTGCGCGCGCGCCACATCGGCATCGGCTTGGGCGAGCGCATAGTGAAAGCGGTACGGGTCCAGCACGAACAGGATGTCGCCGCGATGCACGAACTGGTTGTCCTTCACGCGCACGTCGCTGACGAGTCCCGACACATCGGTCGCGACGTCGATCACGTCGGCGCGCACGCGGCCGTCGCGCGTCCATGGCGAATACATGTAGTCGACCCACAGCAGACGCACCAGCACGAAGGCGATCACGAGCACAGTCATCGTGAACAGCGCGCGCAGAAGGGATTGCGGTTTCATCGTCATTTGTTATGAGCTGATTCGGTTCATCAAACGCCGTTGGCGCCGTCAACTGCGCACCAGCAGCGAGACGCCGCTGAACATCGCGGCAAAGAGCGCGACGCGAAAGAGCCCGGGGTGCCATGCGTATCGATACACGCCAAGCCGCGCGAGCAACAGGTCGAGCATCACGAACACCGCGACGCAGCCCATCAGCACGGGCAGCAGATACGGCACGAGGAAGGAGAAGATTTCAATTTCGGCTGGCATGATCCGGCTCCATCGCAGCGCGGTCCGCTGCCGTCGCGGCGAAACCGCCGCCCAGTTCTTTCATCAGCAGCGCCCATGCATCGAGCCGTCTGGCTTCGACGCCCGCGAGCCGCTCCTGTTGCCGCAACTGCGCGTTCTGCGCATCGAGCACATTCAGAAACTCCGTGATGCCGTTGCGGTAACCCGTCATCGCGAGACGGTGGGCATTGCGCGCGGAATCGAGCGTGGCCTGGACGGATTGCTGCTGCGCGTCGAGCGCGCGCAGCGACGTCACCTGCGCGGCCACACCGCGCATCGCATTCACGATGGCCGCGTTGTACGCGTCGACGGCGGCGTCGCGATCCGAGACGGCCACGCCGTACTGGCCTTGCAGACGCCCGCCGTCAAAGATCGGCAGCGAGATTGCGGCGCCCAGGCTGTGGCCGATGCCGTCGCTGTTCAGCAGGTTGAAGAAGCCGCCGAAGGTCGCCGCCGAGCCCAGCGACGCCGTCGCGAGCAGATCGATGTCCGGATAGAACGCGGCGTGCGCGGCCGCCATGCCTTTTTCGGCCGCGAGCACGCGCCAGCGCTGCGCGACGATGTCGGGCCGATGACCGAGCAGATCGACGGGCAGCGACGGCGGCAGCGCGATGGGAACATCGAGCGCGAGCGCGGGACGTTTGAGCGCGTCGCCATAACCTGCGCCCTTGCCCGCGAGCGCGGCCAGATCGATGCGATCCAGTTCGAGCCGCTGCTGCGCCGCCTGCACTTGCGTCACGCTCGTCGACAGCTGCGTTTGCGCCTGCGATACCTCGAGGCGGCTGCCGATGCCCGCTTGCAGCCGGCGCGTGGCGATGTCGAGCGTGTGCTGCTCTTCGTCCTGCACGTCGCGGTACACGTCGAGCAGCGCGTATTGCAGCGACAGTTGCACGTAGGCACGTACCACGGCCGTCTGCAGTTCGACCATGGCGAAGCGGTCGTCGGCCTGCGTTGCATGCACGGCATCGAGCGCGCCTTCGCGGATCGCGCGCGTCTTGCCCCACAGGTCGAGGTCGTACGACAGATCGGCCGCCACATTGTTGCTCCACACGGTCGTGCCGCCCGGCGGCGACGGCGAGTCGTACCGCGCGAAGCGCTCGCGCTCGAACGTGCCGCTCGCGTTGACCTGCGGAAGCTCGTCCGCGCCCGCGATCTGCGCCTGATACCGCGCGTTGTCGATGCGCGCCTGCGCTTCCTTCAGGCCGGGATTGCCTGCTGTCGCGTCCGCGACCAGCGCGTCGAGTTGCGGATCGCCCCATTGGCGCCACCAGTCTCCCGTGGGCCACGCGGCGTCCTGGCGCGTCGCGCGGATCTCATTGCCGGGATCGAGCGTCGAGGGATTCAACGCGGTTTCGTGCGGGCGAATGCCGCCGCTGCTGATGCACGAGCACAGCACCATGCACAGCGCCGCCGCCGGCAACACCCGGCGCGCCGCGCGCGCGAGTTCGACACACGGCTTCATGCGACCACCTCCCGCACGGTTTCGGCGCGCGCAGGCTCGGCGTGCTGCCACAGCGGCAGCGTGTCGTCGTCGAGGATCAGCTGCGTGAAGCGCATCAACCTGCGCATCCGGCGCGCGATGAACGCCTCGGCCGAAGCATCGGCATCGGCATCGGATTTGACGAGCGACAGCGCGTGCATCGCGCGTTGGGTCGCGTGCATCGCGCGCCCTCTTGCCTCTTGCGTTGCGGCGTAGAAAACGTCCTCTATCGCGTCGAGCCAGTCGCGCTGAACCGCGCGCCAATCGGATGGCAGCGTGGCCGACACGCGCTCGGCGTCGCCGCGAATCGCGATCATCGCGCGGCCGACGTCGAGCGCCGCGAACGCCGACGCGATCAGCCGTATCTGGTCGACGCGCTCTCCGGCGGGCGCCGACGCGATGCGCATGATGAAGCCGCGCATGCCCGCTTCGAAGCGCTGCGAGAGATTGTCGAGATCGGCATCGCGCGCAGAACGCGCGACCAGCGAGCGGATCTGCTTCAGGTACTGGTTGGAAATCCAGTCGCCCGCGAGCGGCACGATGGTCGAAAACGCGACGGCGGCAGCGGCGATGCCGAGCATCAACCCGAAGCTGGCGTCGAGAAACCTGGCGGGATCATAGGTGACGGGATTCGAAATGTTGACCGTGTACGAAAAGAACACGCCGAAGCCGAGACCGAGCGTCGCGGTCTTCGGAAACGTGTTCAGATAGCCGCTCGCCATCATCGCGACGCCCATGCCCAGCGCGAGCAAGGCGACGCTGTCGAACATCGGCAGCAGGAAGAAGCTGAAGAAGAAGCCTGCGATCGCACCCGCGACGCAGCCGCAAAACATCTGCCAGCTCGCGACGACGGGATCTGGCGCGACCGTGAACAGCGCGGCGACGATCGCGACGGAAGTCAGCGCACTCGATCCTCCCTGCCAGCCGGACGCGAGCCACAACGCGCCCACCGACAGCACCGCAACGGCCGCGCGCATGCCTGAGACGATGGCCGCCGCGCGATTGGACGTGGCGCGCGTACTGTCGATATGCATCAGCGAGCGCAGTACCGATTGCCGCCAGGGCCGCTCGTCGGCGCGGCGCGTGGCCACGAAGCTGCGGCACAGTTCGCTCAGGCGGCCGACGAAATCGTGCAACACAGCGCCCGTCATTTCGACCAACGCGCACTGCGCTGGGGGCTCGCCGCGCATTGTGTGTCGCAACGCGTCGGCGCGACGCGCCAGCACGCGATCGAAATCGGCGAGCGCAGCCGACAACGCTTCGACGCAGGTCTCAGCCGCTGCATCTGGCGGGAGGCCCTGGGGCACGATCGACAGCAGCGACGCGACCGCCCCGCTGGCTGCGCGGCCCGCGACGCCATCCGCTTCGAGCTTGCATCGCGTGATGACGCGACACAGCTTGTGGGCCGACGCGAGCGTATCGACGAAGCTCGTATCGAGCTTGACGAACGCGTGATTCTGCAAGCGGATCGACGGATCCTCGAAGACAGCGCCGACGCGCAGACTCTGCACCGTCGCGCGTTCGCGCAGCAGATCGAGCGACGTGCCGAAGCCGTCCTTCTGCAGCGCGGAGCCAAGCAGCGTGTGAATCGCGGAGAACAGATGAGCGACGTTGCTGCTGCTCGCCGCGTACAGCTCGGGCGCCACGCGGCGCGGAAAGAACAATGCGCTCACGAGGCACGCGCACGATACGCCGATCACCACTTCGCTGACGGTATAGACGATGTTATCGAACACACCGTAGGGATTCGACAGTGCGGGCAGCGACGTGATTGCGGTCGCGTAGCCCGTGAGCAGAAAACCATAGGACTGGAAGTTGCGAAAGTACGATGCGCCGAACACGCACAAGCCGATCCAGGCCGCGAGCGCGAGCAGAAAGAGCCACGCCTGCTGCGAGAACAGCGACACGAGCACGAGTCCTGCGAGGCTACCGCCCAGCATGCCCAGGCCGCGATAGAAGCCGCGCGCGATCACCATGCCGCTTTGCTGGAACATCATCACGACGATGCACGAGACGATTGCCGTGGACGGCTGGCGCAACTCGAGCAACATGCACAGGCCCATCGCCAGCGCCGCGGCGAAGCCGACTTTCGCCGCATGTTTGAAGCGGGGGAAGTCGTCGTTCCAGTATTGCCTGAGTTCCTCATGCATGGTGGTTTCCGTTTTTTCGTTTTTGCGTTTTTTCCGTTTTTTCCGCTTTTCGCTTTTGCGTGACTTCCGGGTTTTCTGATCACGGGGTGTAGTGCTCCGCGATGCTATGTCGGTTCAAGGTTTGAGTTTGCGGCAAGCGATGACGAGGGGATTGCTGAATTGCACGACATCTGCGTTAGCGCCTTTGCGGCGCGGGCGTTGGTGTTGTGTGCTTGCCCTCTGCGCTGGCATCCGCGATAGCGCCTCGCGGCGCGGGCGTTGCGTCGTGTGGTTGTCCTTTTGCGCTGGCATCCGCGATAGCGCCTCGCGGCGCGAGCGTTGTCCCTTTGCGGGGCGGCACTTACTTTCTTTGCCGCCGCAAAGAAAGTAAGCAAAGAAAGCGGGCTCACACCGCCAATGCTTGACTTCTATCCACGGGCTCTCAACGTCCCCACGCTTCACGCGTTGACACACCTCTTCGCGTGAGTCGCCATCATGCTCGCGATCCGCCTCACCCGCTTCATGCTTTCGTACAGTGGCGCGCCGTGCCTGATGTTTCCGCGCCCCTTTGCGGCAAACTCTGTGCAGGTTGTCGCGGCTTCAGCGGAGCGCTTGAACTGGACAAACCCACGTTGAAGCAATGTTTTCCATTGCCTCGCGAGGGCCGACACAGAGTTTGCCGCACAGGGCGTGTGCGATCCGCGGCTCTATGCGGCGACGTGCACGAGTGCAGTGGGTGAGGCATTCGCAAATGCGTTGGCAGCAGCGCGTACTAGTACACTGCGATATGGAGTGTGGGGACGTTGAGAGCCCGTGGATAGTCGTCAAGGATTGGCGGTGTGAGCCCGCTTTCTTTGCTTACTTTCTTTGCGGCGGCAAAGAAAGTAAGTGCCGCCCCGCACAGGGGCATTCTGCGGGGAACCCTTCTACGCGCAAATCCTTGTCGGGCAAGGGTTTCCGTTCGCGCCGCGTATTCTGAGAATTTTCCCGCTATTTTCCAGGACACCCACGGGACACATTTTGCGGGCGTTCTGCGTCGTCGGCCCCGCCGACGACGCTGGTCATAGTCTTGTCAAGGTGAGTAACTCATGAACTACCGTTTTCTGGACGCCGACGGGCCAGATCAGCCGAGCACGCCCGCAGCAGACTTCGTCACCGGTTCACTGAACTGGCAGATTGAACGCCTGCAATGCGGCGAATCACTGTTGAAAGCCAACGCAACCGATGCGATGCGGCGCGCGTTGCTCCGAGCCATTGCAGCGATAACCGTGCGCCTGCCACATCGCACATATGACCTGAGCCTGTGGTACGCGGTGCATCACACCGGTAAGGGGCAGACAATCCGGCTGCTGAATCTCAGACGACTCGAATAGCGAACTTCTGCGTTCTCCGATAGGCGGTCGCCCAGAACGACGCCAATTTTGAATCCACACATCCCACAGCCTGCCCAACCGCCAATAATCTGCAGCCCGCTCCGACGCCTTCGGTGAGCGGGCTTTTTCCGTCTAGGTCACTGAGGTGAAATGTGCCTGTTCGTCCTTCCATCACGCGCATTTCGAATCAAACATCAAGTGACTTGATGCTTCAATGGCGGGTGTGTTGTTCCTATGCAATTCGCATAAATTTACAGGCGGTTGGTCGAAATAGTCTTTGTCTGATATCTCCGCTGGTGAGATTGCGCTCAAACTTGCCCCCATATCTCTAATTCGACCACAGGCTGGGTATGCGTTCTTCGTTTTGTGAAGGCACGAAGATTTTGGAAAGTCTGCAAGGATGGAACAAAGCATTTTGGGCCGTCCTATCTGCTGGTTCACCCACAGTCGTTGGGCAGGATCACAAGTGGAAACAACTGCTGCTGTCCTTGTGTGTTACCTGCACTCTCTGCATGCCGTTCCTGACTTTCTATTGGTCGCTTCCGTATCAAGGACGTATTCCTTCCGATGAGCATCTTTTAAAAGTGAAAGGGTCGCTTTTATATGAATCCACAACGAAAGGTGTAAATCACGAGTTGGTTGCTCGAATCGTCGATGAACAGGGCCATAGTTTTGTCCTGCAGGATGCTTTGGGAGTTGAGCAACTGCGGGACTGGGAGCGACAAACCGGACTAACAAGCGTGTTTGCGGAAGGCTTCTTTCTACGGGACGGAGCGGGTCTCTTTTGGCCGACACACGTGATATCCAGTGACGGTAAAGCCGTAGTAACTCGGGAGGAGCAAAAAAAGAAACTAGAAAAATCCAGATCTTATATAAAGCAAACGCTGTTTACATACCTATTTATAGCGCCATTCTGGTTGATGTCCCTAAATCATATCAGGAAGGTAAAAAGAATGATTGGAGCATGACATGAGTACCGTATAACAACCGCGCAAGGTGCAGCCGCACTCACCAATTTTCTGACCGGTACGACGTCGAGTTTCGCGGATGCTGCGAATTCCGTCTGGCAAGCGCTTAACAGCAGTTCGAGCTATGACAAGGTCACGAATGCAATGGCTGCCGGTGCCGATCTTGGGAGCGTAGGCGCCGGAGGTTTGCAAATGATGCAGCAGTTCGCTTCCAACTCTTCGGAAGCGGGCACATTGGCCGGACAGATTGGAGCGACGAGCGCTCAGTTATCAGTTGCTGCAAGTACGGGATCGATTGCTGGAACCATATATCGGAACGGATTCGGTAGCGTGACGGCAAGTCAGCTTGATGCGTTCTCGGCTAGCTTGCTGGGCGCTGGTGCGCTTACCGCTGGGCCGGGGATGGCGGTAGTGCTGGGTACGGCTTCTGCTTTGCTGGTGGCGTTTAGTTGGTCTAAGCAAGCTAACGATTCAACGGTATCGAATGCGTTCAATTCGCTTCGAAGTACGATTTCGAACTTTTATAGCCAGCTGTCAACTTCCGACAAGGCAACGTTCATCAGTTCAATGTCGAGCACCATCAATAGCGTTCTGAATGGCGGGATGATGGTCCCGCAGGTAAACAGTTCGGGGCAGATTACAGGGTACGGTGTCGACCTACCGACAAGTGTTACAACACAATCGGACGGCAGCACACTGTACACATTTGGATCTGGCATTACCTACCGCAGCGGGTCGAAGACAATTGCAGGCGCACTGCAGGACCCGACGTCCTCCACCGAGAATATCTGGACGATCCCACAGGCGAGCGGCACTCTCGGACTATTTGGCGACGGCAACTACAGCTATAGCTTCACTGACTCGAACCGCAACAAGGTTGCTGAAGTCTACATTGTCGGCTCGGGTGAAACCTGCACCATCTCAGGCGGTGCAACGACATTTATCAATGAAGCAGGCATCAACAACAAGATTAATGCGGCCTCGGGGAGTTTTGTCTATACCCAAGGCAGCAACAATACGACGAACATATCGAATGGGACCATCTCGGCAGTTCAGGGGACAAAAACCGACATTTACGGCTCCAACAACACGGTGTCTGCCGATACTGAGGGCATCATCGGTGTTCACGGTGGCAACAACAACATCACATTGCAATGGGGTAATCAGCTGACGATCGACGGCACCGGTGGCATAGCGGATACTGTCAACTCTCATGGTGGTCCCGATTTCGAGCAGTTTGAAGGACCCGATGAAGCTTGCGCTATCACACTAGGTAAAAACGCTCAAGCAAACGTTTACGGTGAATATACCACTGTTACTTTGATGTCTGGAGGCAGCGTCGGCTTGTACGGTGACACCGTCTCTGCAGGCGTATACGGGTCGGGGTGCACCGTCACGACCGGCGGAACATTCGAATACCTGTCTGGGCCGAGGAACATGACTGCGCCAAGTGGTCAACGAGTGTACTTCGCCCCTGGCATCAGCGGTACGGTTAACGTCGTTAACACGGCGCACACCGCGATCACTGGTAGTTCTGTGACGGCGAATCTGCAAGGTAACGACTGGGTTGACCTGGAGGGCTCTGCAGAAACGATCAATGCCAACGGCAATGGGAGCTATATTACGACCGGCGGGAACGGCCAGAGCGCGACCGCAGCGAATGATAATCGCGTGAGTTTCGCTGGAGGCGTGACTGGAACAGTTATCGAGACCGCCGGTTCGCACGTGGACGTTAGCGGAAGCGGCGTGACAATTTATTCGGCTGGCGGGGATTACCTTGGGATCAGCGGAAATAACAACACCGTTAGCATGTCCGGGACCGGCAATACCGCTTTTGTCAGCGGGAAAAACAACGCAATTACAGCGACTGGAAGCACTGTTACCGTAGCGGCTGGTTCGACGGTTGTTCTCAGCGGCGGGAATGATACGGTTCAACTCAACGGCCCTAATGCTCTGATCGATCTGAACGGCGGTGGCGCGGGCTATACCGTGAACGGCTCCGGTACGGTCGCATTGTTTGGAAACCAGACGGACAACATCTCCCTGACCAATGGCGACATTCTCTTCTTCAACGGATCAAACCAGTTGACGCAGGACCGCCAGTATAAGAATGGACTAGTGACAAGCCTTTACAACTTCAATAACAACCGGGTTACGCAGGCGGTTTACTACGACGGCCAGCAACGGGTGACGGAATCCGACTACTTCGGCAGTGGACAGTACGCTTATCAGGTCTCGAAAGTCGATGCTGCGAGCGGTTACGAATCCGCACGATACATGTACGATCAGACGACCGGTAAATTGACCGAAGCGATGTATTTCGATGCTTCGACACACAAGGGAACCCAAGATATCAAATTCAATCTTGCTGCGGGCCCTTGGTCTACCGAGATTATGAAGTTCAATTCAAGCGGTAAGGAAATCGAGGACGACAAGTTTAACGCTGCAACCGGCGCTGTACAGTCGGTTACGAAATGGGACGGCGTTAATCCATACGCGACAGAGGTCGATACCTACACTGGCACTGGTGGATATGCCAGTCAGATCAACAAGTACAACCCCACAACGGGCGTGATTACAGCGGGCGCCACTTTCAACTCAACGACGGGTTCGCAGACGTCCTACTACTATAACGGTGGCTGGAACACAGGCGGTAACGGAACGTCCTTTTCCTTCTCCGGTTGGGTTAACGACCAAGACGATGGAGCAATTGTTACGCAGGGAGAACTCAACATCGATGTCTGTGGAGGTACCCCGGACGGAAGCTGCGGATGCCCCGACGGCGTCGACCCTATCATCCTGAACCTCAAGGGTGATTCGGTACAGACCACCTCGGCGAATGGATCGTCAACGTACTTCGACATGCAGAACAACGGAGAAAAAGTGCAGACCGGTTGGGGCACGGCTGGCGAGGGTTACTTAGTCTATGATCCGGACGATGCAGGGTACACAACCGCTATTACCAAGGACAGCCAACTCATCGGTGGATTCGACGCGCTCCGATCTCTCGTGCAACAAGTCGATGGCACCGTGAACGATGTCGTGACTTCGGGCGACGCGATCTGGAACGACCTCAAGGTATGGGTCGATACAACCGGTACAGGGACATTTCAAGAGGGCCAACTGCTCAGTTTCGCGCAGCTCGGCATCACGTCGATTGACCTCAATGGCGTGCAGGTCAATCGCGACAGCAATGGCAATGAGATTCTGGTAGACAGTACGTTCACCCGCGCAGACGGCACTATGGGTGATATTGCTGGCGTCAACCTGAAGTACAACGCGTACGGCACACCGAGCGGTCCGGCAGGCGCAGACGCAAGCGCCCAGCAGACCGATAACGTGATCTCCAACATGGTGGGATATGGTGCGCAGACGGCGATGGATCTCTCGCCTGATTTTATTACCGGGCAGGTGCAGAACCTTATCTCTAACATGGCGGCGATGAGCGCGCAAACTGCGATGGATTTCGCTTCAGTTGTCGCCGCTGCAAAGAACGATCCTCAGATGCTGCTCGCCGCAAGCGCTCACTAATCATTCTTCATCGTTCAGCCTGCCGTGGCGTGTAATGTCGTGGCAGGCGATTAGTTATCCAAATTTTAATAATGAATGCACCGGAAACCACCGCACATGGAGGCCTCGCGCGCGCCGTCGATTCAGGACTCAGATGCCTGGCCGTCATTGCCCGCTTCCACGGTATCGCAGCAGACCCCGAACAGTTACGCCACGCCGCTGCGCTTGGTGATGCACTTGTCACCCCCGATGCACTCGTCCTGAGTGCCCGTTCGCTGGGCCTGAAGGCTAATATCGCGCCGCTTCGCGTCAAGCGACTTGATCGCACGCCATTACCCGCCCTCGCGCTCGACAGCACAGGCCGACACTTCGTGATTGCGAAGGTTTCAGGCGAATCCATTCTCATCCTCGAAGCAGATGCGGCTGCGCCGTCCGTGGTAGCACCCGAGGCGATCGAAGCCCGTTCGAGCGGACAGCTGATCCTCTGCGCTTCGCGCGCCTCGCTAGCGGGTGATCTGGCTCGCTTCGATTTCTCGTGGTTCATTCCGGCCGTGGTGAAGTACCGGCGTCTGCTGCTGGAAGTACTTGCGATCTCGTTTGCGTTGCAGCTTTTCGGCCTGGTTACGCCGCTGATGTTCCAGGTGGTTATGGACAAGGTGCTCGTCAACCGCACTTGGAACACGCTGGCCGTTGTAGGCGTTGCGCTATTCCTCGCCTCGACCTTCGAGATACTGCTGACGGGTCTGCGCAACTACATCCTGTCGCACACCACAAACCGGATCGACGTCGAACTGGGCGCACGCCTGTTCCGGCATCTGATCACGCTGCCGCTCGGTTACTTCGGCGCGCGCCGCGTGGGCGATACAGTCGCCCGCGTGCGGGAACTCGAAAATATCCGTAGCTTCCTGACGGGACAGGCGCTCACCGCCCTGATTGACCTGTTTTTCTCGGTCGTATTCATCGCCGTGATGTGTCTGTATAGCGTGTGGCTGACACTCATTGTGGTGGCTTCGCTGCCGCTCTACGCCGGTATTTCGGCTTCACTCGTGCCCGTGCTGCGTCGGCGGCTGAACGAAAAGTTTGCACGTGGCGCCGACAGTCAGTCGTTCCTGGTGGAAACCGTTTCAGGGATGGAGACGGTCAAGTCGATGGCCGTCGAACCCCAGTTTGTGAAGAAATGGGAAACGCAGCTAGCAGCCTATACGGCATCAGGCTTCCGGGTCACGCAACTGGGCAACATCGGCCAGCAGCTCATCCAGTACATGGGACGGCTGGTGTCGCTTGCTACTCTGGTTCTGGGTGCAAAGCTCGTCATCGACGGCAGGCTGACGGTGGGCGGTCTGATTGCCTTCAACATGATGTCGCAGAGGGTTGCAGCCCCTGTGCTGCGCCTCGCCCAGCTATGGCAAGACTTCCAGCAGACGGGAATCTCGATGCAACGTTTGGGCGACGTACTGAATACGCGCACCGAACTGCCGCCTGCGCGCACTGCGCTGCCCCAGATTGCGGGAGCGATTGCGTTCGACAACGTACGGTTCCGCTATAGGCCTGATGGTCCCCCTATCCTCGACGGTGTAACAGTCAACGTCGCAGCCGGACAGATGATCGGCATCGTTGGCCGCTCTGGTTCGGGCAAAAGCACGCTTGCCAAACTCCTGCAGAGGCTTTACCTGCCCGAACAGGGCACGGTGCGCATCGATGGCGTCGATCTCGCGCTGGCCGATCCTGCGTGGCTGCGACGGCAGATTGGCGTGGTGCAACAGGAGAACCAGCTGTTCAACAGGTCGGTGCGCGAAAACATCGCACTGACTGATCCGGGCGCTCCGCTCGAAGCCGTCATCCACGCGGCGAAGCTTGCGGGCTCACATGACTTCATCTGCGAACTGAAGGAAGGCTACGACACGATGGTTGGCGAACACGGCGCGAACCTCTCGGGCGGACAGCGGCAGCGCATCGCCATCGCGCGTGCGCTGCTGGTAAATCCGCGCATCCTGATTTTCGATGAAGCGACAAGCGCACTGGACTTCGAAACGGAACGGATCATCCAGAGCAACATGAAGGCCATCTGTGCGGGTCGAACAGTGCTGGTGATTGCGCATCGTCTCACCGCAGTCCGTCACGCCGACCGGATCGTCGCAATGGATCACGGCGTGATAGTTGAACAGGGCTCGCATGACGACCTTCTGCAGCGGCGCGGGTACTACGCGCACCTTGTCTCACTACAGAACGGTGGCGCGTGATGGATTCCAGATTTAGGGCGCTTCGAGACCTACTGCGTCGATATACGACGGTTTGGCGAACCGCATGGTCAATACGCACGCAGTTTGACGGGCCGGACAGGCTCAACTATGAGCGGGCATTCCAGCCTGCGCATCTCGAATTGGTCGAAACACCTGTTCATCCCGCGCCTCGCTGGACAGCAAGGGTTGTCGTCGCGCTGGCGATTCTGACGCTGGCTGTTTCCGTCTTCGGACGGCTTGACATTGTCGTGACGGCAAAGGGCAAGCTGATGCCGGATGCGCGTGTAAAGGTGATCCAGCCGGCAATCACTGGCGTGGTACGCGACATCGCCGTGCGTGATGGTGATCGGGTCTCCGCAGGCCAGTTGCTGATGAAACTGGATACAACACAGGTGACCGCCGATGCAGACAAGGCAAAGGCCGCGCGCCTCGATGCGGCACTCGCTGCGGCCCGCGCGCACGCGCTGCTTGACGCACTGAACACACCCGCCGCTTTGCCGTCGGTCGCAACTGTGGCCGACGCGCCCGCTGAGCGCCAGCAGGAGATGCAGCGGCAGGTTGAAGGTGCGTGGGTGGAATACCGTGACAGACTGGCATCGGCGCGTGCCGAACTCGTGAAGCGTGCGGCGGAACTCGACAGTACGAAGGCCGAAATTGGCAAGCTTGAAGCAACAGTACCGCTTGCGCGCTCACAGGCCGATGACTATCGCGCGCTTGTTGGGGACCAGTATGTCGCGAAGCACGATTACCAGCAGAAGGAACAGGCTGCGCTTGAACTAGAACACGAACTGGTCGCGCAACGCAGTCACGCCCGGGAGCTGGCGGCGAGCGTTTCGGAACAGAGTGCCGAGATTGCCAGTCTGCAGTCCCAGTTCCGGCGCGAGCAGCTCGATGCATTGGAGAAGGCAACAGAATCCCTCACGCAAAACCGCGGCGATGAGACAAAGGCGCACACCCGGGAAACACTGATGAGCCTGAGCGCTCCGGTATCCGGTACGGTACAGCAGCTTGCCGTGCATACCCTGGGCGGTGTCGTCACGACCGCACAGGCAGTGATGGAGGTCGTCCCGAACGATGCACTCGAACTGGAGGCCACCATCGAGAACAGGGATATCGGGTTTGTGAAAGTCGGCCAGCGGGCCGCCGTGAAGGTCGAGGCGTTCCCCTATACGCGTTACGGCCTTCTCGAAGGTTCGGTCGTATCGGTTGCCAACGATGCCGCACAGGACAAGAGACAGGCCCTTGTCTTCAAGGCTCGTATCGGGCTCAAGACCGACCGTATGCGCATTGACGACCGCTGGATCGCGCTCACGCCGGGCATGGCGGTGACTGCGGATATTGCCACCGGGCGACAAAGCGTCGCGCAGTATTTCCTTGGACCGCTGGTTCAAGGCGTGCAGGAGAGCATGCATGAGCGGTAAGCGGATCGCTGCAATCATCGTCGTGCTGCTTGCAATGCGGCAAGCGTGGGCGTTTGATCCCCTGTTCGCAGAAGGAAACGTTCCAGCTAGCCCGGCGGCGTCCATGTTGCCAGAGGGGCACCCATGCGCGTTCGGCCCGCTTCCGCGTCCGCTTGGGATGGCCGAGGCAGTATCGCGAGCACTCTGCTTCAATCCCAAAACGCGCGCTGCGTGGGCGGATGTAAAAGTGCAGGCCGCTGCTGTGGGACAGGCGCGTGCAGGCTTTCTGCCTACCGTTTCCGGAACCTGGCAGCGCGTGCGCGACAGTTCCGAAACCGATGTGAAGAACTATCCGCAGCTCGGCTCGAGGACGACGGCCACAATCCGCTCGGAGAGTGTGTCCCTAAACTGGGTACTGTTCGACTTTGGTGCGCGCATCGCCGCGCTTGACAATGCATCGGCAATGCTTGCCGCTGCACGCGCAACCCAAGATGCCGCGCTTCAGGATGACTTTGCAACGGCCGCCAGGGACTACTTTGCAGCGCAGGCGGCGCAGGAAGCGCTCCGGATTGCGCGCGATGTCGAGAAGATGGCACACGACAGCACGGTCGCAGCTCAGGCCCGGGCAGACCACGGCCTTGCGCCGATCACGGACGTACTGCAGGCGCAAACCCTGCACGAACAGGCCGTGCTGAACGTTACGCGTGCCGAAGGCGAAGCAGCGACGGAAACAGGAACACTCGCATCCGACATGGGTTTCGATCCATACGTCGCCGTGATCCTGCCAGCCGTGGTATCGCAGATCCAGCCGGATACCAGCTTTACAGAATCCGCGAGCAGACTGATTGATGATGTCAAGCGTACGCATCCTGGTATTGTGGCCGCCGAAGCCACTTACGATGCGACGCTGGCAAAGATTGCACAGACACGTGCTGAAGGGTTGCCGACACTAAGTCTCGTGGGGCAATACAGTCGAAACGATCAGCCCGCGAGCCTCGGACTGGGCATTCCGACGTTTCCAGCAACGGGACATGACGCTTACATGGGCCTCCAGGTCAGCATCCCGTTCTTCGAAGGGTTTGCACGGCACTACCAGATACACCAGGCCGAAGCCCAGGCGCAGCGTGCGCAAGATATGGTAGATGACACGATCCAGCACGTGGCGCTTGATGTCTGGACGAGCTACGCCCAGCTACAGGCATCGACCCAGAATGCACTCGACAGTGCGAAGCTGCTGGACATCGCACAACGGGCATGGGTCGCTGCGCAACATCGGTATCGTGCGGGAGTCAGCGATATTCTGGAGTTGCTGAACACCCAGGCCGCGCTTGCGAACGCGAAGCAACGGCGCATACAGGCGATTGCGGATTGGGAAAATTCCCGCATTACGCTCGCGTCAAAACTCGGGCGTCTCGGACCATCAGACCTGCAATAGGGAGCGAAAAGCGGGACGGCGCCGTGCCGTCCCGAAAGTGACCGACAGACGGAAAATTCCGAGGTGCCCGTCTGTCACCGCAGTCGGCCAACGGTGACCGCCCGGCCCGTGGGTCATGAAACTCGTGTGTCAGCGGCGCGCGGTCGTGCCGTCAATAGTGATCGCCACGTTGCACTGTTGTCCCTGCATGGTCGTCGCCTGTGATCCGGAGCAAGCAATCTCGATGTATTCCTTGTCGAGTGTGGCGTGAATCAGGCAGACACTTGTCATGTGCGCGAGCGCTTCTAGCAGACTCGCGCGATAATTTTTCGATTCCGGCCGCAGGAGTGCACTTACGAGCGTGCTGATCAGCTGCATGTCACCGACGAGGTTGCGCGCGTCCTGCACGGCCGTGGCCGCGATACGGTGAAGCCGCGCGTTCTGACATGTCATTTCCCTGGTGCGGTCGAAGGGTTTGCTTGCTCTCATATGCCCTCCGCGATGTTGGGGGCATCGTGCACCGCCCCGCTGCGCAGTATGGGTTCCTCGACGGAATTGGGTTTGATATCGGACATGGCCTCTCCTGTTTCGACGGAAGCCCGGCCCATGAGGATGGGTGAGCGGGCACGATGACAGGGTTCGCAGACCGGATAACGATGAACGGAACCGGCAGACCCGAAGGTCTCCCCGCCACGGCCCGCCCATTGACAACAGACGTGCAGAAGCAGCCGCGTAGCCTGCGGAAACAGGCCCGCGGGTCCATCGTTTTTTCAGGCTGCGAAGCCTGAGCCGTCGCTGTTTCGACGGCATGGACAGTCTAAGCCGCAGTGATGTGGAGCGGATCGCTCGCGTAGGCGTTAAGTGCGCGGGCGCTATTATTTCAGAAAATTCCGTCGGATCTTGCGGAAAAGTCGGCATGAAGCGCACATGTGTGAGCCTGCCCAGGGAGGGAATGTGATGAGCGAAAAAGGTGTGATGGGATTTCCGCGCGAACCGGCCCCGGCGAGGGAAACCGATCTCTATGTGATAAAGCTCGCGCTCGGACATGCGGACAAGGGGCTGCGCGAAGCCCGCAGGATGATGGTTGATGTGGCGCCGAGCGATGACTACGCGAAAGCCATGGATGCGCTGGAAGCAGCGCAGCGCGCACTGAGAATATTTGAAACGTGATGCGCTACGGGGATAGTGCTGCGTGCTGAGGCGCCGCAATGAGTCGAGTGCGTTATCGTCGTGCTGCGAGGCCGGGACAGTCACGCCACCGCCGTGTCCGCCAGTGTCGCTGACGCTGTTGTGATCACCCTCGATATTGACGAACGTACAGGCGTTCGCGGACACGACGAAAGCAAGCGTGATGACGGTTTGGTAGGACATGGTGCTTACTGGATATTGGCGAGCGACTTCCACGTTCCAGGCGTACCGGTTGACGTACATATCCAGCCTTCCGGCTGTCCGCTCGCCGGCGCGGAATTTAGCACGCGTGAGCCGACAGACCAGTCCGGCACGCCACCGAGCCCGAGAATCGCATTACGGATTTTTTCCGTCACGCTGTGACACCACCACGCGCCGGGCAGCGTGCCGTCGATGCCTGCCGATGCACTCCCGTCCGACGGGTACCCGCCTGGATTGGTGGCGGGCACAATGGGACCGCTCGCGCTGACGTTGGATTTCCAGTAGCGGTCCATGATCAGCGTAACGGCGTGATCTTGACGTAGGGATACGTTCCGGACATGCACGACCAGGAAAGATTGGCGTCGGTCTGTACCTTGAGACCGCCAGCCGCGTCACTCATCCCTACCGCGAACAGCGATTGCGCCTGGGGGAGATAGTTGGCGTAGTAGCCGGGTGCTGGGCCGGAAAACGACAGGCTCAGATAGCCCGCCTTGAATGCCGAGGTCTGCGGCAGATGGAATTCCAGTGCGCATTTGACCTGGCGCCCCGTCCAGCCGGTGAACTGCGCGACAACCGAACTGGCCGTGACGTTCAGCGGCAGCGGTTCGTAGACGCTCGTGTCCTGCCCATTCACATCGAACGCAATATTTCCGTTCGTGTTGTGTCCCGCTACAACTGAGCCGGTTCCCGTCCAGTTTCTAAGATCGACCGTACCGATGGTCGTGTTTTGCGCCGTGCTCAGGTCGACAAAATTCGAGTGCGTGCCAAGCACATTCCCACGCCATTTTTCCATCGTCACGCCGTTTGTCCGGTAGCACTGAAAGACAAATTGTTGATACGCGGATAAAACTGACCCACTGGGGGTGCGGACAAAATCAAAACGCCATTTACACAGAGGAAGTGCAGACGCGTGCTGGGCAGCAGGTTGCTCCACCGTCCTTCCGGCGCTGCGGACAGGCAGCGAGAACGATCGGTCAGAAGCCTGCCTGTCAAGCGGCGGCATTGAGATAGTTGTTCGCCGCCTGACTGCCGCGCGACACTGCATTGATGGCGCTTGCTGCGAATTCTGGCGAACGGTGCGCGTAGCGCATCGTCTGTTCGATCCGACTATGCCCGAGCCAGCGGCTGACCACGTCGAGCGGTGCGCCGCCTGCCACGGCCCACGTCGCGAAGGTATGCCGCAAGTCATGCCATCGGAAGGTGCGGATTTTGGCCGCTCGACGAATGTCGTCGAACGCCTTGATGTCCCGACGCACGTCGCCGACTGCATTCGGAAACACCAGCATCTGGTGAACGTTGCCGCTACAACACTGCGAGCGCCATGCCGACAGTACGGTCAGCAGTTCATCGTTGATCGGCACGACGCGCGAGCGCTTCGTCTTGCTTGTACGGACTGTGACCGTACGTGCGTGCAGGTCGATGTCATCCCAGCGCAGGGAAAGCTGTTCCTTGCGGCGCAGGCCCGTATTAAGCGCGAGCAGCACGGCGGGCTTCACGTAGTCCGCGAACGGGTGATGTGGCTCGAACACCGGCCCGTGATGCGGGTCCGCATTGATGCGCGCGCGCTCGGACCACAGGTGCACCTCGCGCTCGTTCAACGCCCGATAGAGGCGTTGCGTTTCGTCATGCTGAAGCCAGCGGACCCTCTCCGGGCCTTCATCGCTTTTCGTGACGGTCGCGGCCGGATTCTCGCTGATGACCTTCGTCGCGGCGGCATGGCGCAGCAGCCCCTTCAGCTTGTTGAGTTTGCTGTTCATCGTCGCGGGAGTGACACGCTTTTCCGGCTGCCCGTTCGCGGCGGGGCGCAGCACCCGCGAAAGTTCCGCCGTTTTCCAGGCCGCGATGTCCTGTGTCGCGATCCGGTTCAGCGGCGTAGCCAGCCATGACGCAAACGTCTTGCGGATGTCCGCGACAATGCGCGCGCCCGTGTCCCGTTCGGCCATCACGAACGGGCCGTAGGTGTCGGTCAGATACTCCCCTAGGGTCGGGACCACCTTGACCCGTTCGGCGTCCTGCGCGCGCTGCTCGCGCTTCGCGAGAATGGTGCGGTTGTCGTCCGTGCTGTGTTCGACCGTCGCAGCGAACTTCGCGGCCATGTCGCGCGCCTTTCCGGGTTCGGTGCCGGGCCAGTCGGCGATGTGGCGGCTGCCTTGCTGGCGCTTGCAGTCAGCCGTGCGCGGCTTGTCCCAACGGTAATAGAAGGCGATGGAGCCGGTCGGCGATATCTTGATGCAGAACCCACGCAGCTTCGCATCGGGAACGTAGCGCGACTTGCCGTCGCCTTTGATGGTCAGCAGGAGATCGCGGTTGATGTTGACGCGTGCCATAGATTTTTGCCCTTTCCCTGAAGTCGGTAAACTGACGTCGCACAGGGCAGCGTAGGACACATCGAGGACACTTTCCGCGTGACACTCTATGCAATTGCCTGCTACGCCGTGCAACGTAAGGGCTTGATTTTTATGACTTATGCAACTCTAGGCAACTCCGTGCAACAGTAAAAATGCCCCGCACAGGGGCAACGCTCGCGCCGCAAGGCGCTATCGCGGATGCCCACGCAAAAGGCAACACACACCGGCAACGCGCGCGCCGCGAGGCGCCATCGCGGATGCCCACGCAAAGGGCAACACACACCGGCAACGCCCGCGCCGCGTAGGCGCTATCGTGGATG
>NZ_JACFYJ010000279.1:0-704 GCF_037126505.1 Paraburkholderia bengalensis | reverse complement strand
ATCCGCGATAGCGCCTCGCGGCGCAGGCGTTGCCCCTGTGCGGGGCGGCACCTACTTTTCTTTGCCGCCGCAAAGAAAAGTAGGCAAAAGAAAGCGGGCCCACACCGCCAGTACTTGACGATGACCTACGGGCCCCCTACGGTCCCGCACTTCATCCGGCAGCACACTCACCAGTGCCGTCGCCAGCGCGCCCTCGATACGCCTCACCCGCTTCATCCTCCGGCAAAACAATTAGCCCCGCTTGTGAGGCCCGCGCCGCCCAGGCAAACACTGTGTAGGTTGTCCCGAGGTACAGGGCGGCGCACGGACTCAAAACCGATCGCCTGGCGAAGGTGTCCTGTGCGATGCGACGACCGACACAGAGTTTGCCGCACGGGGACATCTGGAAATCGCTGATGCGGAATACGCGCGAGAGTGTGAAGCGGGTGAGGCGCCTTCACAGCCGCTGGCAACCGACGCGTGCAGTAACGCGAACGGATGAAGGATGAGGCCGTTGGGGGCCCGTGGGTCATCGTCAAGCACTGGCGGTGTGAGCCCGCTTTCTTTTGCCTACTTTTCTTTGCGGCGGCAAAGAAAAGTAGGTGCCGCCCCGCACAGGGGCAACGCCCGCGCCGCGAGGCGCTATCGCGGATGCCTGCGCAAAGGCAAACACACACCGGCAACACCTGCGCCGCGAGGCGCTATCGCGGATGCCAGCGCACAAG
>NZ_JACFYJ010000278.1:0-726 GCF_037126505.1 Paraburkholderia bengalensis | reverse complement strand
AGTAGTTGCCGCCCGCCGTGCCGATGATGAAAGGCGCTGCGATCACGAACACGGCGGTGATGATGCCCACCGTCAGCGTCTTCGTCAGGTTCCGTTCTGGAATGAGCGTCGTGGACGGCTCGATCGGTTGAATTGAGGTCATTATGTTTGCTCCTTACCCTTACGCGCGATCCGCGACACGTTCACCCAGCAGGCCCGACGGACGGAACACCAGCACGATGATCAGCACGATGAATGCGAACACGTCCTGGTAGTTACTGCCGAACACGCCACCCGTGAGGTTGCCGATGTAACCGGCGCCCAACTGTTCGATCAGGCCGAGAATCACGCCGCCCACCATCGCGCCGCCGAGGTTGCCGATACCACCCAGCACGGCTGCCGTGAACGCCTTCAGGCCGGGAATGAAGCCCATATAGAAGTGCGCGTTGCCGTATTCCGACGCGATCATCACGCCCGCCAGCGCCGCCAGCGCCGAGCCGATCATGAAGGTTGCCGAAATCACGAAGTTCGGGTTCACGCCCATCAGCGAAGCGACGCCCGGGTTCTCGGCGATCGCGCGCATCGCGCGGCCGAGCTTGGTCTTGTGCACGAGGAGCAGCAGGCCCGCCATCACGAGGAACGCGACGACGATGATCACGATTTCAGTCATCGAGATCACGGCGCCAGGCGTCGTATCGGTGGCCTTGATCACGTTGAGGGGATCGGTCGGCAGCAGCTGCGGGAACG
>NZ_JACFYJ010000277.1:0-737 GCF_037126505.1 Paraburkholderia bengalensis | reverse complement strand
AGCCACGACCACGCCCGAATTAGCGACGAGCGGGGCACCGGGCACGCGCTCGACGATCACATTGCGGCCACCGGGGCCAAGCGTGACCTTGACTGCTTCGGCGAGCGCGTTAACGCCGTTAAGCAGCAGTTGCCGTGCATCCTGGTGAAATACGAGCGTTTTATGCGACACGACGCACCTCCGCGAAGCAGGGTGTGATTGCACGTGATCGCGCAATCGCAATGGACCGTCTGCCTATTTAAGCCGCGGCATGTGCCGGGCGGCTTGATCTGTATCAATGGCGCCCGGGCGGATGCACCGCCGATATCGCAGCCATGTGGATCGCGGGCCGTTGATCGACATCAAATCCTGTTCGATGCGATAGGCGATGCTGAATAGCGTGCACCGGCAGACATGGAGAGCATCATGAAATCGGATGAAGCCTTATGGCAGGATGTCGAACAGGCCCTGCGCTGGGAACGGACCATCGATGCCGGACAGATTCGCGTGCACGCGCACGATGGCGTCGTCACACTCACGGGCACGGTGCCCAACCTGCTGCAGAAGCAGATGATAGAAAAAGCGTTGCAGAGCATCGCTGGGTGCCGTGCGCTTGTGATGGAACTATCGTTGCCGCTCGCGAGCGCGTTTATCGACTCTGACGAGTCGCTCGCGGCGCGAATCCTCGAGACGCTCTCGCGCATGCCCGGCCTGCCCGTCGCCCGCGTGCGCGTGGAAACCGAGCGCGGCTGCGTGAC
>NZ_JACFYJ010000276.1:0-744 GCF_037126505.1 Paraburkholderia bengalensis | reverse complement strand
CGGCACCCGGCAGCCACGCGGCAACGCTCACCGCGACGCTTGCAGCGCGCCGCGCGCCGCGCGCCGTCGCGGTGCGACGGTGCCCTGGACTTGCGCGTCGCGTCGAGATCGAATTTCATCCGTCGTTCATCGCGATCGCGGCGAACCGCGCGCCGCCGGCGCCATGGCTGGGTGCCGTCAGTGCGACAGCAGCACGGGCACGGTCATCGATTCGAGCATGGTCCGCGTGACGCCGCCGAACACGCGCTCGCGTGCCCGCGCGTGCCCGTAGGCGCCCATCACGAGCAGATCAGCATGCAGGTCGCAGACGAGATTGAGCAGCGTGGCGCCCGTGCCCATACCGATGGGATGGGGCGTGGTTGAAAACGACGCGCGCACGCCGTGTCCTTCGAGCCATGCAGCGACGTCGATGCCCTCCGACGCATGCGCGTGCTGTCCGTGCGTGCCGACGATCTCGATGCCGACGTGACGCGCCCGCTGCAGCAGCGGCAGCGCGTCCGCGACGGCCCGCGCCGCTTCGCGGCTGCCATCCCACGCGACCAGCACGTTTTCGCCGAGCATGCGCACGTCGCCCGCATACGGAATCACGAGCGCGGGACGGCCCGCGCCCAGCAGCACGTCGCCCACGAAATGCGGCGCGATGTAGGCGGCGGGGTCGCGCGGGTCGGGCTGGCCGAGCACCAGCAGATCGGCGTGGCGCGCGTGCAGCAGCGCGGCGTCGAGCGCGGGCCCGGACGGCGCGCG
>NZ_JACFYJ010000275.1:0-783 GCF_037126505.1 Paraburkholderia bengalensis | reverse complement strand
AAAGAAAGTAAGCAAAGAAAGCGGGCTCACACCGCCAATCCTTGGCACTCACCCACGGGCTCTCGACGTCCCCACACTCCATATCGCAGTGTACTAGTACGCGCATGTTGCCATCGCATCGGCACACGCCTCACCCGCGTCCCGTGCACGCGTCAACGCAAACCCCACCGAAGTCCCCACGCCCCGTGCGGCAAACTCTGTGTAGACCTTCGCGCCGCACAGGACACATTGCTTCGGATGGGTTGTCCAATTTGGGCGCTGTCGCGTGCGGCGAGACGAGCTACACAGAGCTAGCCACAAATGAGCATTGCAACAGCGATGCGGCGAGCCGTCGGACACCCACAGCAGTTTTGCAAGCGGCCCGGATTCATGGCGTGTCGATCTGACGCGAGCGAAACGACCCGCCGCGCATGCCTGCGGGCAATTCAAGCCGTGGCGACATACGATCCGACACGCAAGCATGACCTTAGCCTCTGGTATGCAGTGCGTCACACCGACAGGGATGACGCGCTCAGGATGCTCATGCTCAACCGACGGGCATGACCAATTCGGACTCGTTTGATAGGGCATTGCGCTTTGTACCTCGTACATTGAAAGTCATTCCCCCGCGCATCGCCCCGGGTGCGCAAAAGGTCTTGTTGCTCCACGGCCAAGTCGGAGCAACTTTTATAGCCCGCCACGAGCGTAATGCCGTTCAGTTAAGCACTGAACGGCATTTTTGCTTTTGACGCGGGAGGTGTTGTAAACGAGGCGCCGAGCTGTTAACTTTTCAGCGCGATGCTC
>NZ_JACFYJ010000274.1:0-797 GCF_037126505.1 Paraburkholderia bengalensis | reverse complement strand
AGCCTGTCAATGGCCGAGCGGTTCGCCCAGAACCTGAACGAACCGGCGGAGGCAATGCCCCATCAGCGGCTATCCGAGCGCGAGTTCGATGTCTTCAGAAGAATTGTCGAAGGCCAGAGCATTACGGACATTGCACATGAACTGTGCCTCAGCGTGAAGACGGTCAGCACGCACAAGACGCACGTCATCGAAAAAATGCAGGCGGGGAATGAAAGCGCGCTCATCCGCTACGCGATACGGCACAAACTCTTCGACGATGAACTGGACGTATAGCCGGGGAAACCAGGTTGGCGCGTCGCCGCGGTTGGCGCCCGCCCGATCACATCACAAATTCGGAGGACAAACTTGTCGCAGACACAGGTGTTCAAAACGACGGATGCGAGCCGAAGCCTCACCGTCCCTTTGCATGGCATGAAGGAGCGCCATGTGGCCGTGCTGGCATATAACGGTTGTCATGGAATGGCGGCCGCAGCCATTGCCGAGATATTTGCGATGTGCACCGAACTGTGCGCCAGAAGCGGTACGGGGTTCGCATGGGCGGTGCAGTTCCTGTCGTACCAGGGTGGACCGGTTGCATGCCGCGCGTCGCTCACCCTGTGGACGGAACCCTTCCACAGCGCGCCTCCCGAATCCTATGACGCTGTCTTCCAGCTCCCGGGTCGCACCGATGGCGAAGTTGAAGCTGAAGAAGCCTTGATGGGAGAGTGGCTTCGGCGCGCAACCGTCGTTCCGATATCTGCAACGGGTCGGGCCGCACAGGATGGCGAGCTGTCGATGCCGGAGACGCCATCCGCAGG
>NZ_JACFYJ010000273.1:0-817 GCF_037126505.1 Paraburkholderia bengalensis | reverse complement strand
GGTTTACCGGATTTCGTACTCGAAGTGAAGTGCCTCGCGGCATGGGCGTTTGCGTTTGTGTGGTGTGCGCAGGCATCCGCGATAGCGCCTCGCGGCGCAGGCGTTACCCCTGTGCGGGGCGGCACTTACTTTCTTTGCCGCCGCAAAGAAAGTAAGCAAAGAAAGCGGGCTCACACCGCCAATCCGGCACTCACCCACGGGTTCTCCACGTCCCCTTGGTTCACGCGGCAGTGCGCTTGTTTGCGTGAGTCGCCAACGCATCCCCAATCGCTTCATCCGCGTCACGCGCGCGCGTCACAACACACATCCGTGAATGGCACGCGCCCCTTTGCGGCAAACTGTGTGTAGGTCGTCGCACAACACGCGACGATCGCTTCGCGATATCCACTTCGGGCGCTCCATTTGCGGCGAGACGCCCTACACAGAGTTTGCCGCACAGGGCGATAAAGGCCAGACGGGGCTCGCGTTTGCGCGGGCGCGTGGCGCGGGTGAAGCGCACTGCGAGCACGTTGGTAACAAAAACCGAACGGTGCGGAGCCGCGCGAAGTGCGGGGACGTTGAGAGCCCGTGGGTAAGTGTCAAGGATTGGCGGTGTGAGCCCGCTTTCTTTGCCTACTTTTCTTTGCGGCGGCAAAGAAAAGTAGGTGCCGCCCCGCACAGGGGCAACGCCTGCGCCGCGAGGCGCTATCGCGGATGCCAGCGCAGAGGGCAAGCACACAACGAAAAGCGCTCACGCCACGGACGCGCCATCGCGGATGCCAGCGCAGAGGGCAAGCACACAACGCCAGCGTGCGCAGCAACGACCGGCCATCGCGGA
>NZ_JACFYJ010000272.1:0-825 GCF_037126505.1 Paraburkholderia bengalensis | reverse complement strand
CTGCAAGCCGCCGAAATTCTGCAGCGTCGGAATATCGATCTTCGTCTCGGTCTGGATGACGGGCGCCACCACGATAGCCGGGCTGGCAAATCCACCGCCGACGGCCGTGTTCACGTTGCCAAAGTTGTAGTTGCTGCCGCCGCGCACTGCAGACAGTGCATCGTTGGAGAGTGTCTGGTGATGCGAGAGATCGGTGATCGTCAGCGAGGCCATGGTGAAGCTCCTGGTTAGGCGTGTTGCGAGGAGGAGAGCACGCACTGTCTGCGGCTCTCCCGTATGTTGTTGCTTTACTTGACCAGCTGCAGGCCGCCGAAGTTCTGGATCGTCGGGATGACGACCTTGGTGTCGGTCTGCGTGACGGGCGCCACGACGACAGCCGGGCTGGCGAAGCCGCCGCCGAATGCGGCATTCGTGTTGAAGGCGTTGACGTTGCTGCCGCCACGCACGGACGCGAGCGTTTCAGCGGACAGTTCTTCGTTATGCGAAATATCGTTGATGGTCAGCGAAGTCATGATGAATCTCCTTGAAGCGAGTGTGAGAAGAGAGCGAACCGTTTGCGCGATTTACAGCACAGCTTGCGCGCCGCCGAAGTTCTGGATCGTCGGGATCACGACCTTCGTGTCGGTCTGCGTGACGGGCGCCACGACGACAGCCGGGCTGGCGAAGCCGCCGCCGTATGCGGCGTTCGTGTTGCCGACGTTGTAGTTGCTGCCGCCACGCACGGAAGCGAGCGATTCGACGGACAGTTCTTCGTTGTGCGAGAGGTCTTTGATGGTCAGCGAGGTCATGGTGAATCTCCTTGAATCGGGCGTGAGAAGAGAGCGA
>NZ_JACFYJ010000271.1:0-848 GCF_037126505.1 Paraburkholderia bengalensis | reverse complement strand
AATCGTGAGCGAAATGTCGTTCAAACATCGAACATGACTTCCACTAGAGTTACATCTTCTCACTCGCCAGGATTAGATGATGACTCGAGCCTTCGTCTCGTACTGTCACGCAGACGAGCAGTATCGCGCAGAACTCGAAAAACACCTTTCGTTGCTACGGCGACAGGGGCTGATCGACATCGGGAGCGATCATCGGATCCCCCAGGGGCGAGATCGAGGCGCACATCAGCGCTGAACTTGACGCGGCCGATCTGATCATCCTCCTGGTCAGCTCAGACTTCATGAACTCGGAATACTGCTATAGCGTCGAGATGCAGCGTGCAATGGAGCGTCATCAAGCGGGATCAGCGATCGTTGTTCCGATAATCGTACGCCTCTGCGACTGGACATCATCGTTGCTCGGTGGCCTCAAGGCGCTCCCAAAAGATGGCAAGCCGGTAATCAAATGGCCAACCCTTGACGATGCGTTCGTCGATGTTGTCCAGTCGCTTCGCAAGCTGCTCGCTGGGCAGACCGGGGGCACGACGCGACCTGCTTCCAGCTCTCCTGTACGGCAGTCATCTGATCCGGCAGCTACTGTCGCTCCGCCGCGCCCCCGCTCCGGCGCGCTGTCCTTGCCAAAGGAGTTCCGCGATATTGACCGCGACAACTTTCTCACGGAGGCCTTCGGCTATATTGCCGTCTATTTTGAGAATTCGCTGGAAGAGTTAGCGCCGCGCAACCCGGGTATGAAGGCAGGTTCCGCCGCACGTCGGAAACCGGATTTACAGGAACTATCTATCGAGATGGCAAAAGGGTCGCGGGTTGCTACATCCGAATTACGCACACCTACGGATCACGAGGTCAGA
>NZ_JACFYJ010000270.1:0-863 GCF_037126505.1 Paraburkholderia bengalensis | reverse complement strand
GAAGCCGGCTTCGACGGTGTCGAGTTGCATGCGGCGAACGGCTATCTCGTCAACCAGTTCATCGATTCCAACGCGAACACCCGCACCGACGAATATGGCGGCTCGGTCGAAAACCGCCTGCGCTTCCTCGACGAAGTCACGCGTGCACTTATCGAAGGCACAGGCGATGCGCAACGCGTGGGGATCCGCCTTGCGCCGCTCACCACCCTGAACGGCTGTGAAGACGCCGACCCGGAGGCGACCTATCTCGCAGCGGCCAAAAAACTCGGCGAGGCTGGCGTGGCCTACATTCATATCGCCGAAGCCGACTGGGACGACGCGCCCCCCATGCCGCTCGAATTCAGGCGCAAGTTGCGCGCCGCTTATCCGGGGGCGCTGATCTACGCGGGCCGCTACACGGGTGAGCGGGCACGCGAGGCCATCGACGCCGGGTGGGCAGATCTCATCGCGTTTGGCCGTCCGTTCGTCGCCAATCCCGATCTCGTGCAGCGCTTGCGCGCCGGTGCGCCGCTCGCGCAGCACCAGCGCCAAACGCTGTTCGGTGGCGGCGCGAAAGGCCTCACCGACTACCCTGTGCTCGCCAGCACCTCGGTTGCCGCCTGAGCGACGTGGATACGCCAATCTGCGGCACATCCGCGTCCGCCGCAGATGCGCAACACCTCTTCAGCGCCAACATTCAAAGGAACACTTCAGTATCACCATTCCATCGCGGATCGGCTTTGGAGCAGATCCGCTCGGCAACACGTCGCAATATCCCGGAGCAAGAACCCGTTGCCTGAGTGCCCGCCTGCGCGTCCACAGCGTCGCGACGAACTCGCCGGACGCGGCGCCGAGATCGGGAAGCTGTCGTATCGGGAAGGTGA
>NZ_JACFYJ010000026.1:0-94827 GCF_037126505.1 Paraburkholderia bengalensis | reverse complement strand
ATGCCGCCCCGCACAGGGGTAACGCCTGCGCCGCGAGGCGCTATCGCGGAGGCCAGCGCAAAGGGCAAACACACACCGGCAACACCTGCGCCGCGAAGGCGCTATCGCGGAGGCCAGCGCAAAGGGCAAACACACACCGGCAACGCCTGCGCCGCGAGGCGCTATCGCGGATGCCAGCGCAGAGGGCAAGCACACACCGTCACCGGCTGCGCCGCGAAGGCGTTATCGCGAAGGCGCCATCACGGATGCCAGCGCAAAGGGCAAAAACACACCGGCAACGCCCGCGCGGCGAAAGCGCCATCACGCGGCATGCGACTGTAACCGCGCAGTGCGCGCAACGGGAAATCTCACGGTAAAAGCACTCCCGCGCCCTTCTTCGCTCTTCACATCGAGCTGCGCATCGTGCCGCTGCAGCACATGCTTGACGATGGCAAGGCCGAGCCCCGTGCCGCCCGTGTCACGCGAACGGCTGCGATCGACGCGATAAAACCGCTCGGTCAAACGCGGAATGTCGGCAGCAGGAATGCCGAGGCCGCTATCGACGACGGCGAACGTCGCCTGCCCGTTCTGCGCACTCCAGCTCACGTTGATCGTGCCGCCATCCGGCGTGTAACGAATCGCGTTCGTGACGAGGTTGCCGAACGCGCTCAGAATCTCCGCTTCCACGCCCGTCACGGTGAGTTCCTCGTCGGCATCGAACGAAACGCGATGGCGACCGCCCGACAGGCTCTGCGCGTCGTCCTGCACATGCCGCAGCACCGCGCGCATGTCGACCATCTGGTTGCTGGGCGGCTTGTTGTCGCCTTCGAGCGTGGCGAGCACCAGCAGGTCGCTGACGATATGCTGCATCCGCTGCGCCTGCTGCATCATCAGATCGAGATAACGCACGCGCTCGCTTTCGTCGAGCGGCAACTCGCGCATCGTCTCGAGAAAGCCCGACAGCACGGTGAGCGGCGTCTTCAGCTCATGCGACACATTGGCGACGAAGTCACGCCGCATCGCGTCCGTGCGCTCGAGCTCGGTGATGTCCTGCGACAGCACCAGCTTGCGGTTCTCGCCGTACGGAAACACCTGCACGGACAGCACGTTTTGCCGCTTGTCGCCCATCCCCCGCATAATCAGCATCTCTTCGTAATGATGCGAGTTCAGGTAGCGGACGAAATCGGGATGACGCACGAGATGCGTGATGTGCTGGCGCAGATCGCGTTTTGCGTCGAGGCCGAAATGCTCTTCGGAAATCGCGTTGCACCATTCGATCTGATCGTGGTCGTCGAGCATCGCGACGCCGTTCGGCGATGCCTGGATCGCCTGAATGAAGCGCGAGTGCTGCTGCTCGACCTGACGTACCTGAGCATGCCAACGCTTCGCGAGCTTGTGCAGCCGATAGTAGATCTCGCCCCAGATGCCCGGCGCGCTCGGCACTTCGCCGTACACGGGCGCGTCGAGCAAACGCCACAACTGCTGCTTGTGGAACGTGCTGAAAATGCCTTGCGCGAGCAGCGCGAGCACAGCGAGCGTCAACGCAGCCTTCGTGCTGACGAAGACGCCGACCGCCACGCAGAGAACAGCGAGGAGCACGAGCGATACCAGGGAGCGCGCCCAGATGATGTTCATGTGTTCCTGCGACGTTAGAACAAACGTAAAGACTTCAGAGACAACAAAGCGCGCTGCGTTGAGGTGCCGCAGCGCGCTTCGTGCTTTCGATCAGTGTACCTTATGCGCTTTTGGCCAGACGATATCCGCTGCCACGCACCGTTTCGATCATGGCATCGCAGCCCGCCGGCTTCAGAGCCGCGCGCAGACGCTTGATGTGCACATCGACCGTGCGCTCTTCGACGAACACGTGATCGCCCCACACCTGATCGAGCAATTGCGTGCGGCTGTGCACGCGTTCCGGGTGCGTCATGAAGAAGTGCAGCAAACGGAACTCCGTCGGACCGAGATCGAGCTTGATCTCGCTGCCTTCCGTATGCGCGGCGACACGGTGCGTCGCCGGATCGAGCTTCAGTCCGTTGATCGCGACCACGTCTTCCGTCAGCTGCGGCGCGCGGCGGCGCAGCACCGCCTTGATGCGCGCCATCAGTTCCTTCGGCGAAAACGGTTTGGTCACGTAGTCATCGGCGCCGATCTCGAGGCCGAGCACCTTGTCCTGCTCGTCGCCGCGTGCGGTCAGCATGATGATGGGAATGTGCTTCGTGCGCTCGTTGTTGCGCAGATCGCGCGCGAACGCGATGCCCGATTTGCCCGGCAGCATCCAGTCGAGCAGCACGAGATCGGGAAGCACATCGCTGATCAGGTTCTGCGCCTGTTCGGCGTTGTACGCACGAATCGGACAATGGCCCGCGTGTTGCAGATTGACCGAGATCAGCTCGGCAATCGCGGGTTCATCTTCGATAACGAGAATACTGCTGGGCATCTGCGCCTCTTGATAAACGGAATGCAGTGGAGAAGTTTGGCGTGAGCGTCGGACGGAATCAGCTGAGTGCTTCGCGTTCGAGCGCGTCGCGGCCCATGTGGCGCACGTCCGTACCCTTCACCACATAGATGATGAACTCGGCGATGTTCTTCGCGTGATCGCCGATCCGCTCGATCGCCTTCGCGATGAACAGGAAGTCCAGTCCGACGGAAATCAGACGCGGATCTTCCGTCATGTACGAGATCAGCTTGCGCACGAACGCGCGGAATTCTTCGTCGATCGCCTTGTCGTCGCGGACGATCTGCGCGGCGGCCACGGTGTCGAGTCGCGCGAACGCATCGAGCGCGCGGCGCAGAATACTCACGGCCATATCGCCCGACAGCTTGATTTCCGCGATGTTGATCGTGCGCGACGCGCTATCTTCCGACAGACGCTTGGTGCGCTTCGCGATCTTCTCGGCTTCGTCGCCGGCGCGTTCGAGGTTCGTGATGGTCTTCGAGATCGCCATCACGAGACGCAGGTCGCGCGCCGTCGGCTGACGCCGCGCGATGATGTTGCTGCACTCTTCGTCGATCTCGACTTCCATCTGGTTCAGACGGTCTTCAGCGGCGATCACCTGATCGGCGATGCCGATATCGAATTCGTTCAGCGCGTTCATTGCGGCGACGATCTGCGCCTCGACGAGGCCGCCCATTTCGAGCACCTTCGAGGACACCAGATTGAGGTCGGCATCGAACTGGCTGGACAGATGTTTATCAGACATGTCGTACTCCGTAAGGTCGTGCGTTCGCTCAGCGCTTAGCCGAAGCGGCCCGTGATGTAGTCTTCCGTTTCCTTGCGGACCGGCTTGATAAAGATCTTTTCGGTATCGCCGAATTCGATCAGCTCGCCCAGATACATATATGCAGTGTAGTCCGAACAACGCGCCGCCTGCTGCATGTTGTGCGTGACGATCACCACCGTATAGTCGCTCTTCAGCTCGGCGATCAGCTCTTCGATACGGCCCGTCGAAATCGGGTCCAGCGCCGAGCACGGCTCATCGAGCAGCAGCACTTCAGGACGGATCGCGATGCCGCGCGCAATGCACAGACGCTGCTGCTGGCCGCCCGACAGGCCGTAGCCGCTCTGGCCGAGCTTGTCCTTCACTTCGTTCCACAGCGCCGCTTTCGTGAGCGCCCACTCGACGCGATCGTCCATCTCCGAGCGCGACAGCGTTTCGAACATCTTCACGCCGAATGCGATGTTGTCGTAGATCGACATCGGGAACGGCGTCGGCTTCTGGAACACCATGCCGATCCGCGCGCGCAGCAGCGAAATATCGCGCTTGGTGGTCAGCAGGTTCTCGCCGTCCATCAGGATTTCGCCCTCGGCGCGCTGCTCCGGATAGAGCGCGTACATCTTGTTGAACGTGCGCAGCAGCGTGGACTTTCCGCAGCCCGACGGGCCGATGAACGCCGTCACCTTGCCTTCGGGAATCTGCAGGTTGATGTTCTTCAGCGCGTGATACTTGTTGTAGAAGAAGTTCAGGTTCTTGACTTCGATCTTCGGCTGCGACGCCGCAGCCGGGCGACCGTTCTGGGCCGGATCGAAACCGGCGGGAGCCGCCGGGCGTTCGACGGGATTCAGGTGAGTTTCTGCCATGTTCATCGGATCGCTCCGCCCTTACTTTTTCGAAAAGATCGTACGCGCAAGGATATTGAGTCCCAGCACTCCGAGCGTGATCAGGAATACGCCAGCCCACGCGAGCGACTGCCACTGCGCGAACGGACTCATCGCGAACTTGAAGATCGTGACCGGCAGGTTCGCAACCGGCTGATTCATGTCCAGCGTGAAGAATTGATTCGACAGCGCCGTGAACAGCAGCGGCGCCGTTTCGCCGGCGATACGCGCGATAGCGAGCAGCACGCCCGTCACGATGCCCGCGACCGACGCCTTCAGCGTGATCGACAGCACCATCTTCCACTTCGGCGTACCGAGCGCGAACGCCGCTTCGCGCAGCGCGTTCGGCACGAGCTTCAGCATGTTCTCCGTCGTGCGGATCACGATGGGGATTTGCAGCAGCGCGAGCGAGATCACGCCCGCCCAGCCGCTGAAGTGACCCATCTTCGCGACGACGAGGGCATACACGAACAGACCGACGACGATCGAAGGCGCCGACAGCAGAATGTCGTTGATGAAGCGCGTGACGCTCGCGAGCCACCCCTTTTGGCCGTACTCGGCGAGATACACGCCCGCCATGATGCCGATCGGCGTGCCGACGAACGTGGCCAGCACGACCAGCATCAGGCTGCCGACGATCGCGTTCGCCAGACCGCCGCCATCCGTGTTCGGCGGCGGCGTCGACTGCGTGAAGAGCTCCACCGAAAGCCCGCCGATACCGAGGCGCAGCGTCGTGTACAGAATCCATACCAGCCAGAGGATGCCGAACGCCATCGCGGCGAGCGACAGCGTCAGCGCGATCGCGTTGGTGACCTTGCGGCGCCTTTGCAGCTTGTTGCGCATCACTTCGAGGGCGGCGCCGTCCCGGCTGCCCGGCATGTTCAACGAAGGCTGGCTCATTTGGCGCCCTCCCCTTTCTCAAGGCGAAGCAGCATGATTTTCGAAATCGCCAGCACGATGAAGGTAATCACAAACAGGATCAGGCCGAGTTCCATCAGTGCGGCCGTATGCAGGCCGGGCGCGGCTTCCGCGAATTCGTTCGCGAGCGCCGACGTAATGCTGTTGCCCGGCGAGAACAGCGACACGTTGTCCAGCAAATTCGTATTGCCGATCACGAACGTGACGGCCATCGTTTCGCCGAGCGCGCGGCCGAGGCCGAGCATCACGCCGCCGATCACACCCGTCTTCGTGAACGGAAGCACGATCTTCCACATCACTTCCCACGTCGTGCAGCCGATGCCATACGCCGATTCTTTCAGCAGCACGGGCGTGACTTCGAACACGTCGCGCATCACCGAGGCGATGTACGGAATGATCATGATCGCGAGAATGACGCCCGCGCACAGAATACCGATACCGATGGGCGGGCCCTTGAACAGCGCGCCGATGATGGGCATGCCCGACAGCAGCACGCCGAGCGGCTTTTCGAAGTACTGCGCGAAGATCGGCGCGAACACGAGCAGGCCCCACATGCCGTACACGATCGACGGGATCGCGGCGAGCAGCTCGATTGCGATGCCGAGAGGCCGGCGCAGCCAGGCCGGCGAGAGTTCAGTCAGGAACAGCGCGATGCCGAAGCTCACGGGCACCGCGATGATAAGCGCAATGATCGACGTCGCAATCGTGCCGTAGATGGGCACCAGCGCGCCGAACTGCTCGGACGGCGGGTCCCAGTCGGCCGTCCAGAGGAAAGCGAGACCGAATTTCTGGATCGTCGGCATCGACGCGACGATCAGCGACACGATAATGCCGCCGAGCAGCAGTAACGTGACGATCGCGGAAATCCGGGCGATACCGCCAAACATGATGTCGCCCGCGCGGCTGGGCGCTTTCTGCGTCGTGCTACCGGGCGGAGTCGACCGGGCCGCGCCAGAAGTGAGAGGTAGGTCGGACATGGGAGCTGATAAACCTGTTTCCGGTTGCCGCATGGCGTATGCCAGACGGCCAGTACTACGGCCGCCGGGCCTCATCGAAGCCGGGCGGCCGGCCGCGCGCATGAACCACCTCTCATGCGCGCGGTAGGTGCTGCAGTGGCTGCCAGTCGAAGATTACTCCGCGAGCGGCTTGCCCGATGCGTCCTTGACCTTAGCCTTCCATTGCGTCTTGATTTGCGACACGACCGATTCCGGCAGCGTGATGTAGTCGAGATCGTTCGCAGCCTGGCCGCCGTTCTTGAATGCCCAGTCGAAGAACTTCAGCGTTTCAGCGCCTTGCGGCCCCTTTTCCTGCGTCGTGTGCAGCAGCACGAACGTCGCGCCGACGATCGGCCATGCGTTCTTGCCCGGTTCGTTCGTCAGGATCTGGTAGAACGACTTCGACCAGTCAGCGCCTGCTGCCGCTGCCTTGAACGTTTCCGTCTTCGGCTCGACCACCGTGCCCGACGAGTTCTTCATGTCGACGAACGTCATGTGGTTTTGCTTCGCATACGCCCATTCGACGTAGCCGATCGCGCCCGGCAGACGCTGCACGAATGCCGCGACGCCGTCGTTGCCCTTGCCGCCTGTGCCCGTCGGCCAGTTGACCGTCGAGCCTTCGCCGACCTTCGACTTCCACTCGGGGCTGACCTTCGACAGGTAGTTCGTCCAGATGAACGACGTGCCCGAGCCGTCCGCGCGGCGGACCACGGCGATGTCCGTATCCGGCAGCTTGACCTTCGGATTCAGCGCGGCGATTTCCGGATCATTCCACTTCTTGACCTTGCCGAGGTAGATGTCGCCGAGCACTTCGCCCGATAACGTGATTTCGCCAGCCTTCACGCCCGGCACGTTGATGACGGGCACCACGCCGCCAACCACCGTCGGGAACTGGAACAAGCCGTCCTTCGCCAGATCCTCGTCCTTCAGCGGAGCGTCCGAGCCCGCGAAGTCGACCGTCTTCGCGACGATCTGCTTGACGCCGCCCGACGAACCGATGCCCTGATAGTTAACCTTGCCGCCACCCGTCTTCTGGTACGCGTCCGCCCACTTCGTGTAGATCGGTGCTGCAAAGGTGCTGCCCGCGCCAGTGATATCGGCGGCTTGCGCTGCGATCGCGAAGAGAGCGCCAGCCATGCCAGCGAACGCGGTTTGCATCAGTTTCATGTTTTCTCCGTTGTTGAGCGTGTGAGACGACAACGCGAAGAATAGTGGCCCTCTGTGACAGTCATGTGACTGTCCATGACTTTCGCGTGACATTCGTATTACGCCGTGAAAGGCGCGATGTCAGGGTTTCTACTGCTGCAACGGATAAGCATGAAACCGGCGCCTGCGCCCCTTAATTGGACGCGTGCCAGTGTGGCGCGCCTCTCGCGACCTCCTTCGTGAAGCGTCCGGCCAACGGACGAAAAAAGGGCGGCATCATGCCGCCCTACGTGTCATGCAGTTACGGTGGGAAATCAGGCCGTAGCGCGCTTCACGACGTCGGCGATCGTTTCGGCGTGATGCACGGCGTCTTTTTCATGCGCCGCCTCGACCATCACCCGCAGCACTGGCTCCGTACCGGACGCGCGAATCAGCACGCGGCCGCTGCCGTCGAGCGCGCCTTCGGCGGTGCTGATAGCGCGACGGATGGCGTCGCTGCCCTTCCAGTCGGCGCCCGGCTGCATGCGCACGTTGATCAGTTTCTGCGGGAACAGCGTGACGCCCTCGAGAAGTTGCTCGAGCGACCGGCCGCTGCGCTGCATCGCTGCCAGCACGAGCAGTGCGGAGACAATGCCGTCGCCCGTCGAATGCCGGTCCAACGAGAGGATGTGGCCCGACCCTTCCGCGCCGAGTTCCCATCCGTGCTCGCGCAGCTGTTCGAGCACGTAGCGGTCGCCGACGGCCGCGCGCACGAACCGCACGCCCGCCTTCTTCAGCGCGACTTCGACGGCCATGTTGGTCATCAGCGTGCCGACTGCTCCTTCGACCTTGCCCTGCGTCGCGATACGGTCTTGCACCAGCACGTACAGCAGCTCGTCGCCGTTGTACAGCCGGCCGTTCGCGTCGACCACCTGCAGGCGATCCGCGTCGCCGTCGAGCGCAATGCCGAGGTCGGCCTTGTTGGCGCGCACGGCGCGCATCAGCGCGTCCGGCGCCGTCGCGCCGACGCCGTCGTTGATGTTGAAGCCGTTCGGCGCCACACCGATCGTAATGACGTCCGCGCCGAGCTCGTGAAAGACGTGCGGCGCGACGTCGTACGCGGCGCCGTGCGCGCAATCGACCACCAGCTTCATGCCGCGCAGATCGTACGCCTGCGGGAACGTGCTCTTGCAGAACTCGATGTAGCGGCCAGCCGCATCGTCCAGCCGCCGCGCCTTGCCGAGCCGCTCGGACGGCGCGCATTCGAGCGGCTTGTCCAGTTGATCCTCGATCTGCGACTCGACTTCGTCGGGCAGCTTGTTGCCGTCGGCGGAGAAGAACTTGATGCCGTTGTCGTAGTACGGGTTATGCGAAGCGCTGATCACGACGCCCGCCGCGAGACGCAACGCGCGCGTCAGGTACGCGACGCCGGGCGTCGGCATCGGTCCCGCCAGCATCACATCGACGCCCGCCGCCGAGAAACCCGACTCCAGCGCTGCTTCGAGCATGTAGCCCGACACGCGGGTGTCCTTGCCGATCAGCACCGTGGGCCGCGAGCCCGTCCTCGCCCACGTGTCCGCGCCGGCGAGCACCTTGCCGGCCGCGTAGCCAAGCCGCAAAACGAAGTCCGGCGTGATCGGCGCGTCACCGACCTTGCCGCGAATCCCATCCGTTCCAAAATATCGACGAGCCATTTTTATCTTCCTCCCAACTTGGAGATCAGGTGCGCCGCGCCGCATCGCGCGTCGCCGCCCAAACTTTCAGTGCATCCACCGTCTGCGCCACATCGTGCACGCGGATGATCGCCGCGCCGCGTTCGGCAGCGCATACCGCCGCCGCGACACTCGCCGCCACCCGTTCCGGCGCAGGCCGGTTCACGACGGCGCCCAGCATCGACTTGCGCGACATCCCGGCCAGAATAGGCAACGCCGCGCCAACAACGGGCGCAGTCTGAGGCAAGTGCGCAAGCAGCGCGTAATTATGCTCGACCGTCTTGCCAAATCCGAATCCCGGATCAACGCTGATGCGATTTTTTGCAACACCCGCATGCATCATCGCGTTGACACGTTGCTCCAGGAAGGCACGCACGTCGCTGACGACGTCTTGATACACAGGCTCGCCCACCTGCATCGTCTGCGGCTCCCCGAGCATATGCATGACGCATAGGCCGCATTGACTGTCTCGCACGGCGTCGATGGCGCCGGGCATCCGGAATCCCCAAATATCATTGACCAGATCGGCGCCCGCCGCCAGCGCGTTGCGCATAACGTCCGGTTTATAGGTATCGACGGAAAGCGGAATATTCGCCTTGCCGAGTTCCTCAATAAGCGGAATCACCCGGTCCAGTTCCTCGGCGAGCGGCACGGGCGGCGCGCCCGGACGAGTCGATTCACCGCCGATATCGATCATGTCGGCGCCCTCCTGCAGCATGCGCTCCGCCTGACGCAGCGCTTCGCCGCGCAGCACGTAGCTGCCGCCGTCGGAAAACGAATCGGGCGTGACGTTCAGGATGCCCATTACGAGCGGGCGTTCGAACGTCAGCGTGAAGCGGCCGCACTGCATCGGTTCGGGAATCGGATAAAGCGAGAAATCAGCGTTTGACACGAGAAAAGACGTACGACGAAGGCGAAGAGTTAGGAGATTCCGCGATCAAATCTGCATCGCGATGCAGCAAGCATTAGAAATGAAAACGGGCCGGTGTGCATCCACACCGGCCCGTAAAACACCTTTAACTGATTATCAGGTAGCGGGCGCCGTCGCGCTGCCCGGCTTGACTTCCGTGCCCGGACTGCTGCCACCCGACGCATCGCCAGGCGACGGCGTGCTCTTCGGCGAGCGCGGCGGACGGCCTGCCATGATGTCGTTGATCTGATCGGCGTCGATCGTTTCCCACTCCATCAGCGCAGCCGTCATGGCCTCGACCTTGTCGCGGTTTTCGTCCAGCAGACGCTTGGCGAGGCTGTACTGCTCGTCGAGCACGCGGCGGATTTCGGCGTCGACCTTCTGCTGCGTCGCTTCCGAAATCGTACGCGTGAAGCCGCGACCGAACGGCGACTGGTCGTTCTCGTCGTCCACGTACACCATCGGTCCAAGCGCGTCGGTCATGCCGAAGCGGGCGACCATAGCGCGGGCCGTCGACGTTGCCTTGTTGAAGTCGTCCGATGCACCCGTGCTGATCAGGTTCAGGAACAGTTCTTCGGCAACACGGCCACCGAACAGAATCGCGAGGCGATCGAGCAGGTAGTCTTTCGAGTACGTTTCGTTGTCGTGCTCCGGCAGCTGCCACGTCACGCCCAGCGCGCGGCCGCGCGGGATGATCGTGACCTTGTGCACCGGGTCGGCCTTCGGCAACAGCTTCGCGATGACCGCATGACCCGACTCGTGGTAAGCCGTTGCGCGCTTCGCGTCTTCGCGAATCACGGCCGACTTGCGCTCCGGACCCATGAAAATCTTGTCCTTCGCGTCCTCGAAATCCTGCATCTCGACGATGCGCTTGCCGCGACGGGCAGCGAACAGCGCTGCTTCGTTCACGAGGTTCGCGAGATCCGCGCCGGAGAAGCCCGGCGTGCCGCGTGCGATCACGGCTGCATCGACGTCGTTCGCGATCGGCACCTTGCGCAGGTGCACCTTCATGATGTGCTCACGGCCGCGGATATCCGGCAGACCGACGTACACCTGACGGTCGAAACGGCCCGGACGCAGCAGTGCCTTGTCCAGCACGTCCGAACGGTTGGTTGCGGCGATCACGATCACGCCCGAGTTCGCCTCGAAGCCGTCCATTTCGACGAGCATCTGGTTCAACGTCTGCTCGCGCTCGTCGTTACCGCCGCCCATGCCGGCGCCGCGATGACGACCGACCGCGTCGATTTCGTCGATGAACACGATGCAGGGCGCATGCTTCTTCGCCTGTTCGAACATGTCGCGCACGCGAGCCGCGCCCACGCCGACGAACATTTCGACGAAGTCCGAACCCGAGATGCTGAAGAACGGCACCTTCGCTTCGCCAGCGATGGCACGCGCGAGCAGCGTCTTACCAGTTCCCGGCGGCCCGACCAGCAGCACGCCGCGCGGAATCCGGCCGCCCAGCTTCTGGAACTTTTGCGGATCACGCAGGAAGTCGACCAATTCGGAGACTTCTTCCTTCGCCTCGTCGCAGCCAGCGACATCTGAGAAGTTGATCGCGTTGTTGTTCTCGTCGATCAGACGCGCACGGGACTTACCGAACGAAAAGGCGCCGCCCTTCCCGCCTCCCTGCATCTGTCTCATCATGTAGAACCAGAAACCGATGATGAGGATCGTTGGCCCAAGGTAGTACAACGCGGACACCAGCGCGTTCGGCTCGTCGTCGGCCTTCCCGCTGACCTGCACGCCGTATTTCATCAGGTCGCCGACCATCCAGATGTCGCCCGGCGACACGATCTGATATTTCTGACCGTCGGCCGGCGTCACCGTGAGGTTGCGCCCCTGAACGATCACGCTCTTGACCTTGCCGCTTTTCGCGTCGTCCATGAACTGCGAATAGGAAACGCCTTCCTGGACCCGGGGCTTGTCGAACTGCTTGAACACCGTAAACAGCACCAGTGCGATGACCAGCCACACTGCTGCTTTCGAAAACATGTTGTTGTTCAAAGCACCACTCCTTCACTCATAGACAAGCGCCTACATTTGCCTTGCGGCACCACTCAGGCATTCTAATCCAGTCCGCAGACCCCTGCCATAAGCATTCGCTACCGCATAAATAGCGTGCCGCGCAACCTCAGCGCTCTTATTTTCCAGCGTACCGGAAATGCGCGCATACATATCACTGCACCCTGTTCTAGCGGGGCCGCTTCAGATTTCTGCCCAAAATGAACGTCTCGGACGACTTGTCCCGGGACGCCTTCGGCTTGCGAGCGGCCACCGTCTTAAACTGGTGTTTGAACTTTTCGACAATCTGGCTGTATCCACTGCCGTGAAAACATTTGACTAAAAGGGCACCATCGGGTTTCAGGTGGTTCTGAGCAAATTCCAGCGCGAGATCGCACACATGCTCGATTCGCGCGGCGTCTGCCACGGCCACTCCCGACAGGTTGGGCGCCATATCGGAAATTACAAGATCGACGTCGCGTTCTCCGACCACTTCTTCCAGTTGCTCGAGCACGCTGTCCTCGCGGAAGTCGCCCTGGATGAAGTGAACGTCCGCGATCGGCTCCATCGGCAGCAGATCGAGCGCGATGATCGTGCCGTCGATGCCGCCCTCGCGCTGCGCGTCGCGGTGCTTGCCCTGCGCGAGCTTGTTGCGCACATACTGGCTCCAGCTACCGGGCGCCGCGCCCAGATCGACGATGATCTGACCGGGCCGTATCAGTTTGTCCTGCTCGTCGATTTCCTTCAGTTTGTAGGCCGCGCGGGCGCGATAACCCTCCCGCTGCGCCATTTTCACGTACGGATCGTTGATGTGGTCGTGCAGCCACGACGTATTGAACTTGTTTTTTGCCATTAAACGTTGAACTCTTGCTACGTAATGCCGCGCTTTTAGCGGATAATACGCGTTTAATTCGCGCGGCTGCAGCCATAGGCCGTGTTCCGCGCGCGTGGTACTGCTTGCAGTTCGCGCTGGCGCCGCGTGTAACGCGCCCGCGCCGTATTCTTCGCGGCTCTCTACGCAGCTTTCTAACTTCTCGCGCGCCGTCTGCTGATTGGCCGGATCGATCGATCCCGGCTGGTGGGCGCCGCCATTTTAGTCGAGTCTTCCACTTCTCATGCCAGCCCTCAAAGTTACCTCCGAACAACGCGCCGATTTGCGCTCCCAGGCTCACGCGCTCAAGCCGGTCGTGATCGTCGGCGCCGAAGGGCTGACCGACGCCGTGCTGGCCGAGATCAAGGTCCATCTGAAAGCACACCAGCTGATCAAGATCCGCGTGTTCGGCGACGAGCGCGAAGAGCGTATCGCCATTTACGACGAAATCTGCGACCGGCTGGGTGCCGCGCCGATCCAGCACATCGGCAAGCTGCTCGTCATCTGGAAGCCGGAAAAGGCTGCCGCCGAACGCGCGCCCGCCGCGAAGACGAAGCGCGGCGCACTGCCGAGCGCCCGCGAAGTGGCCGGGGAAGAAACGTCGAGCAAAGGCCGCGCGCCCCGCGTCGTCAAGGTCGTCAAGGCAACCGACAACCCGATGCGCCGCCCGAAGCCGCAAAAGGTGCTGGTGCGCGGCAACGAGCGCGTCACGGCGGGCGGCAACATCAAGAGAGCGAAAAAACGCCAGACCAGCGCAAAGCGCATGCATCAGACGAAGTAACCCGTCAGCGTGAGCGCTGCGCGTAAAACCGCGCGGCAGTCCGATGCAACAATTGGATCGCGCGGGTCAGACTGCCGTCTGCGATCAGGATGCAGCAAGTAGCCGCGAGCTTCCTGAAACTGGGCTGTCGGCGGCGATGTCCGCATGCGGCGACCGGCCGCGGCAGCGCCCGCACGGCGCGCAAGTTAGCCCGCCGTCCGGCCCGCCACATTGCGCGCGCCCTGCTCCGTGCCGGCATTCGTTCCCGCCGGCAGCTTCCACGCAAGCACGATCCCGAGCAGGCTTTCGATCAGATAAAACACGCTCGATACGCCGTGCAACATGCCGAACCGGCTTGCATAAGCTGAATGGCCGACATCCGTACCGGCCTCTTGCGCGGCAATGCGCATTGCATTCATGAAAGGCTGCAGCGCGAAATAGCCGACCAGCACGCACACCAGCATGCCGGCGACCAGCCAGCGCAGCCGCCGATAGGCGTCGCCGCCGCGCCTGACCAGCACGTTACACAGCGCGAGCAGCAATACGCCGCACACCGCGCCGATCACCCCTTCGATGCGAAACAACTGCGCCGCGACGGTGCCCGCCGTCATCCGGTCAAGCGACGTGAACAGCACGGGCGCGACGGCGTAGCCGATGGTCAGCAGACTGCCGACCCACACGACCGTCAGCAGGCGGAACAGACGATGCGGCATCGAAGACACGGCAGCCGTCTCAGATGTAACGGACGCCGATGATTTCGTACTCGCGCACGCCGCCGGGCGCCTGCACCGATGCGACATCGCCCTCGGACTTGCCAATCAACGCGCGCGCGATCGGCGAGCTGACGGAGATGAGGCCGTGCTCGAGGTCGGCTTCGTCGTCGCCGACGATTTGATAGGTAACCGAATCACCCGAATCGAGGTCTTCGAGGTCGACCGTCGCTGCGAACACCACGCGGCCGTCCGCGTCGAGCGCGGAGGGATCGATGACCTGCGCGGCCGCCAGCTTCGACTCGATTTCGGCGATCCGGCCTTCGATAAACCCTTGCTTTTCTTTTGCCGCGTCGTACTCGGCGTTTTCCGACAGATCGCCCTGGGCACGCGCTTCCGCGATCGAATTGATGACGGCCGGACGTTCAACCGATTTCAGGCGCTGCAATTCGTCGCGCAACTGATCTGCGCCCCGCTTCGTCAATGGAATAGTGCTCATAAACAACTCTTTGGCAAATAACAGCCACAAAAAAAAATCACCGCGGTTAAGTGCATCCCTTACCGGCGCCTGAGCGTGGCGTAACGCCCGATCCGACACCTTAGGGACGCCGCTTAACCGCGGCACTTACGTCTTGGACAGAAATCTGAAGCCTTAGTTTAGGCGAGCATGGAGTCCTTGTAAATCATAGACTTCCAGATCCTTCAGATAACGCAGCCCCTCGACGGCGGCACGCGCGCCCGACATCGTCGTGTAGTACGTGACCTTTTGCGCCTGCGCGCTCATGCGAATCGACCGCGAATCGGCGATCGCGCCCGCGTTTCGTCGACCGTCGTGAAGACGAGCGCGATTTCGCCGTTCTTGATCATGTCGACGATGTGCGGACGGCCGTCCTTCACCTTGTTGACGACGCGCACGGGCACGCCCGCCGCCTCGATCGCCGCCGCCGTGCCCTTCGTCGCGACGAGCGGATAGCCCAACTCATGCAGCATACGCGCGACTTCGACGGCCTTCGGCTTGTCGGCGTCCATCACGGTCAGCAGCACCGTGCCCGATTCCGGCAGACGCGAACCCGCCGCGAGCTGCGACTTGAAGAGCGCTTCGCCGAATGTGCGGCCGACGCCCATCACTTCGCCCGTCGAACGCATTTCCGGTCCGAGCACCGGGTCGACGGTCGGGAACTTGACGAACGGGAATACGGCTTCCTTCACGCTGAAGTACGGCGGGATCACTTCCTTCGTCACGCCTTGCTGCGCGAGCTTCTGGCCGACCATCGCGCGCGCCGCGATCTTCGCGAGCGGCAGGCTGGTCGCCTTCGACACGTACGGCACCGTGCGCGATGCCCGCGGATTCACTTCGAGCACGTAGATGATGTCCTGCTTCGAGCCGTCGTTCTGCGGCACCTGCTGGATCGCGAACTGCACGTTCATCAGGCCGACCACGTTCAACGCCTTCGCCATCGCGCCAGTCTGGCGCTTCAGTTCGGCGACGGTTTCCGCCGACAGCGAGTACGGCGGCAGCGAGCACGCCGAATCGCCCGAGTGCACGCCCGCCTGTTCGATGTGCTCCATCACGCCGCCGATGAACACCGTGTCGCCGTCCGAGATGCAGTCCACGTCACATTCGATCGCGTCGTTCAGGAAGCGGTCGAGCAGCACGGGCGAATCGTTCGACACCTTCACGGCCTCGCGCATATAGCGTTCCAGGTCGCGCGGCTCGTGGACGATTTCCATCGCGCGGCCGCCCAGCACGTACGACGGACGCACGACGAGCGGATAGCCGATTTCGTCGGCGAGCTTGAGCGCTTCGTCTTCCGCGCGCGCGGTGCGATTGGGCGGCTGGCGCAGGTTCAGGTCCTGCAGCAGCTTCTGGAAACGCTCGCGGTCTTCCGCGGCGTCGATCATGTCCGGCGACGTGCCGACGATGGGCACGCCGTTCGCCTCGAGGTCGAGCGCGAGCTTCAGCGGCGTCTGACCGCCGTACTGCACGATCACGCCGAGCGGCTTTTCCTTGTCGACGATTTCGAGCACGTCTTCGAGCGTCAGCGGTTCGAAGTACAGACGGTCGGACGTGTCGTAGTCGGTCGAAACGGTCTCAGGGTTGCAGTTGACCATGATCGTTTCGTAGCCGTCTTCGCGCATCGCGAGCGCGGCGTGCACGCAGCAGTAGTCGAACTCGATGCCCTGGCCGATCCGGTTCGGACCGCCGCCCAGCACCATGATCTTCTTGTTGTCGGTCGGATTCGCTTCGCACTCTTCTTCGTACGTCGAGTACATGTAGGCCGTCTTCGTCGCGAATTCGGCCGCGCACGTGTCGACGCGCTTGTACACCGGGCGCACGTTCAATTCGATACGGCGCTTGCGCACGTGCGGACCCGTCACGCCGAGCAGCTTGCCCAGACGCCGGTCCGAGAAGCCGCTCTGCTTCAGATACTTCAGTTCTTCCTTTGTCAGGCTCGCGAGCGTGCGGCCTTCGAGCGCCTTTTCCTTGCGCACGATCTCTTCGATCTGCGCGAGGAACCACGGGTCGATGGCCGTTTCTTCAAAGATTTCCTGCTGCGTGAGACCCAGACGGAACGCGTCGCCGACGTACCAGATACGGTCCGGACCGGCTTCGCCGATTTCGCGGATCACTTCGTCGCGGCTCGTGGTCTTTTCATCCAGACCGTCTACGCCGACTTCCAGACCGCGAAGCGCCTTCTGGAACGATTCCTGGAACGTGCGGCCGATCGCCATCACCTCGCCGACCGACTTCATCTGCGTCGTCAGGCGCGGATCGGCTTCGCGGAATTTTTCGAACGCGAAACGGGGAATCTTCGTGACGACGTAATCGATGGTCGGTTCGAACGAGGCCGGCGTCTGGCCGCCCGTGATTTCGTTCTTCAGTTCGTCGAGCGTGTAGCCGACGGCGAGCTTGGCCGCGACCTTCGCGATCGGGAAACCCGTCGCCTTCGACGCCAGTGCCGACGAGCGCGACACGCGCGGGTTCATTTCGATCACGATCATCCGGCCGTCCTTCGGATTGATCGAGAACTGCACGTTCGAGCCGCCCGTATCGACGCCGATCTCACGCAGCACCGCGAGCGAAGCGTTACGCAGAATTTGATATTCCTTGTCGGTGAGCGTCTGCGCGGGCGCGACGGTGATCGAATCGCCCGTGTGGATGCCCATCGGGTCGAGGTTTTCGATCGAGCAGACGATGATGCAGTTGTCCTTTTTATCGCGGACCACTTCCATCTCGTACTCTTTCCAGCCGAGCAGCGATTCTTCGATCAGCAGTTCGCGCGTCGGCGACAGGTCGAGGCCGCGCTTGCAGATCTCTTCGAACTCTTCGCGGTTGTACGCGATGCCGCCGCCCGAGCCGCCGAGCGTGAACGACGGACGGATCACGATCGGGTAGCCGCTGCCGCCCGTGAACGCGGCGATTTCGGCGTGCACCGCCATCGCCTCTTCCATCGAATGCGCGATGCCCGACTTCGCCGAGCCGAGGCCGATCTTCGTCATCGCGTCCTTGAACTTCTGACGGTCTTCGGCCTTGTCGATGGCTTCCGGCGATGCGCCGATCAGCTCGACGTTGTACTTCTCCAGCACGCCGTGGTGATGCAGGTCGAGCGCGCAGTTCAGCGCCGTCTGGCCGCCCATCGTCGGCAGGATCGCGTCCGGGCGCTCCTTCGCGATGATGCGCTCGACCACTTCCCACGTGATCGGCTCGATGTAGGTGACGTCGGCCGTGTTCGGGTCGGTCATGATCGTCGCCGGATTGCTGTTGACGAGAATGACCTTGTAGCCTTCCTCACGCAGCGCCTTGCAGGCCTGCGCGCCCGAATAATCGAACTCGCACGCCTGGCCGATGATGATCGGACCCGCGCCGATGATGAGGATGCTTTTGATGTCTGTCCGCTTGGGCATAACGCTCTCGCTAATATATTCCTGAGTTCTTACCGTTGGCGCGCTGGCGGTGTGCCGTTCGGTTTGGCCCGGTGGACCTTGGCGAACGGCGTCGCGAGGCGCGCCTTTTTCCGTCGCTGCTGTTACGAGCGCCTGCTTATGCCGCTGCCGACTTCTTGCCTTTGGCTTCGTCCATCAACGCCGTGAAGCGATCGAACAGATAGGCGATGTCGTGCGGGCCGGGCGATGCTTCCGGGTGGCCCTGGAAGCAGAACGCCGGCTTGTCGGTCAGCGCGAAGCCTTGCAGCGTGCCGTCGAACAGCGACACGTGCGTCACCTTCGCGTTGGCGGGCAGCGTTTCGGCGTCGACTGCGAAGCCGTGGTTCTGCGACGTGATCACGACGCGGCCGTCGTCGAGATCCTTGACGGGGTGATTCGCGCCGTGGTGGCCCGTCTTCATCTTCATCGTCTTCGCGCCGACAGCCAGGCCCATGATCTGATGACCCAGGCAGATGCCGAACGTCGGAATGCCGCGCTCGATGAATTCACGCGTGGCCGCGATTGCGTAATCGCACGGCTCCGGGTCGCCGGGGCCGTTCGACAGGAAGATGCCGTCCGGATTGAGCGCGAGGGCATCGCCGGCCGTCGCCTGCGCGGGCAGCACCGTGACCTGGCAGCCGCGTTCGGCCAGCATGCGCAGGATGTTGTACTTCACGCCGAAATCGAACGCGACGACGCGATAGCGCGGCGCATTCTGCATGCCGTAGCCGGTGCCCAGACGCCATTCCGTCTGCTTCCATTCGTACGGCTTTTGCGTCGACACGACCTTCGCGAGGTCCATTCCGGCGAGACCCGGGAATGAGCGCGCAAGCTCGATGGCCTTCGCCTCGTCATCCGAACCCGCGAGAATCGCACCGTTCTGCGCACCCTTGTCGCGCAGAACGCGCGTGAGCTTGCGCGTGTCGATGCCCGCAATCGCGACGACGCCTTCCGCCTTCAGGTAATCGGGAAGCGTGCGCTCCATGCGGAAGTTCGACGCGAGAACGGGCAGATCACGGATGATCAGACCGGCGGCATGGACTTTCGTGGCTTCGACGTCTTCGGCATTCACACCGACATTGCCGATGTGCGGATACGTCAGCGTGACGATCTGGCGCGCGTAGCTGGGGTCGGTCAGGATTTCCTGATAGCCGGTGATGGCCGTATTGAAGACGACTTCACCGATCGTATGACCGGGCGCACCGATCGAGTAACCACGAAAGACCGTGCCGTCGGCGAGCGCGAGCAGAGCGGGAGAAAATGACGGCAACACGGGAGACTCCTTGGGGGAGCACCCTGTTGCCGACCTGTCTATCCGACCGTGCGGGCCGCGGCGAGGCGCATCGGACGATGCGCGCGCAGGCTCGCTCGTGTCGCTGTTCGCTCGGAGTCGCATCGGGCGCCGCAGAGCTGGCAGTCAGCCCATCGTGCAGGCGGACTGGCGGGTTGCGGGCCGCTGGCGACGGTAGCCGGCGCATTCACTCACGGAAAACGACGGAAACTACAACGAAACGCGGCGGATGAACGGTGTGGGAGAGGTAGGCGCTAGGGTGCGGGTTGATAAGCTCAAACCTTGAAATTATAGCCTGAAATGGCCCTTCTCTCCAAATCCGAGATGGTCAGGACACGGACGAACGCGGCCGGATCGGCCGCGCGAGCGCGCCGGACGTACGCGACACGCCGGCTTCGCGGCTTCTTCGCCGATTATCAGGATAGGTCCGCCGCGTTACGGCTGATGCTCGGCATGAACGCGTGGCGCGTTTTTCGTCAGCACGCGGCTCGGCAGCACGTACCAGACGCCGCTCGCCAGCTGCAGCGCGACGAGAATGCCCCACGTGGTCAAATGTGCCGCCCGCGGATAGTGGCCGTCGACGGGCGTCCAGCGCGAAAGCACCGCGCCCACGCCGATCTGGAACCCGAAGATCAGCAGAAAAATGATCAGCGTCAGCGTCGTGTTGGCGCGACCGATCAGATGCGGCGGAAAGTGCCGCGCAAGCACGGCGTAGCTCAGAATGCCGACGCCGCCGAAAACTCCATACGCCGCCCACAGCAGTCCGGCGGGCAACGGCGCGCGCAGCATGATCAGCAGTTGCGTCACGACGAACAGCGCCATTCCGACGCCGCAAAACGCATACAGCGACAACCCGCGCCGCTCCATGCTGCGCGCCGCCGCGCCGAAGCCGACGCAGCCGACCATCATCGCAAAGCCGAGCACCGAGACGAACGCGGCCGCCTGCTGCGGCTGGAAGCCCGACACGTCGCGCAGCCACGCGCCGACCCACAGCGACTGCATCGCGTAGAAGACGCCCTGCGTGACGACCGAGAAGGAGGCAATCTTCCAGAACGCGGCGCTGCGCAGGATATGCCACGTGCCCTTGAACTGGCTGACGAGGCTCGCCTGGCGATGCACTTCTTTCTTTTCGGGCGCGAACAGCCACAGCAGTGCCGCGACGATGATCGTCAGGACGACCAGCGCAAAACAGACGGCGCGCCAGCTCGCGAACGTCAGCACCCAGGTTAGCGGCGAACCGACCACGACGCCGCCCAAGCCGCCGACGGCCATCACGAATCCGTTGACGAGCGGCAGGCGGGCCGGCGGATAATGCTGCGCGAGCGCCTTGAACGCGCCGCCGAGACACACGGAGACGCCCACGCCGATCAGCAGCCGCCCCGCCATCATCATGCCGATACCGTGCGCCGCGCCGAACGCGCCGATGCCAGCCGCCGCGAACAGCAGCATGCCCGCCGTGACGCGGCGCGCGCCGAAGTGGTCGAGCAGCACGCCGGCAGGCAACTGGGCGCCCGCGAAGCCCAGAAAATACAGACTCGTCAGCAGACCGAGATCGGCGGCCGACAGGCCGAGTTCACGCGTGATCAGCGGCGCAAAGCCCAGATTCACCCCGCGAAACACGTACGAGACGAAGTAACCGGCAGAGAAAAGCAGAAAGACACGGAGCGGCGTCGAGAACATGAGGCGTCGGCATGATGACCCGGCGGGCCTGAGGCTGAACGATAACGGAATGACGTCCATCCTGGTGCAAGACCGCGCGCCGGGTGCGGGAAACGTCGGTGAAAACAAAAACGCCGTCACCTCGGGTGACGGCGTTCAGGGAAACGAGGAAAGATCGGAGCGCACTTCATGCGCCGCCCCCCCCCCCCGCAACGCATGTTCGGTCATCCTCGACACGGCCGCTGTTGTCTACTTGCCCTTCTTCGCGTTGGCCGAGACTTTTTGGTGACTGCCAGACTCAGCCTTCGACGCCTTGCCGGCCGGTTCCGTCGAAACCTTCGTCATCTTGCCTTTGGCGGGGGACGGCTTGGCGGCCTTGCCAACCGGTTCCGACACCTTGACCACGCCAGTGTGGCCGCGGCCTCGTTTCTTATCATAGTGCGATTCGGGGCGTGTATCGGCGACCTGGGCGCTCGCCTTTTCGACACCACCGCCGACGGGCACCGTCGCCAGCTTCTGCGGGCCCGGCTCGCTCGGCATCGCCTTGCCGACAGGCACGTGCAGCACGACGACCTGGCCCGGCATCACGAGATCGCGCTTCGTGCGGTTCCATGCTTTCAACTGACCGATCGACACATCGTAGCGGTCCGCGATCATTGCCATCGACTGCTTGCGGCGTACGCGGATCAGCATCTTGCGCGTGTCGGGCACGTCCGGCTCCATTGCGAGCACGGCGCTTTCGGCGACGTCGGCGCTGATGTCTTCGTCGTCATCGTCGGCGCGCGGCACGACGATCGTCGAGCCCGGTTTGAGCCGCATGCCCGCCGGAATCTTGTTGACGGCCATCAGCGTGTCGGGATCGACGCCGATCTTCTCGGCAATCGCCGCCGGGCGCGAACGCTCCGTCACCGTATAGGTCGTCCACGACGACAGCGAGCCCGTGTACGACTTCAGGTTGCGCTCGAACGCGCTGGCGTTGTCGAACGGCAAGAGAATTTGCGGCTGCGTCGCGCCGAGAATGACCGGCTTCTTGAACGAAGGATTGAGCGAGCGGAACTCGTCAGGCGTCATGTTCGCGAGCTTGGCCGCTGTGTCGACGTCGATATCGTGCGACGTCGTCACCGTCACGAAGTACGGGTGGTTCGGAATGGACGGCAGCGTGAGCCCGAACACCTGCGGGTTCATCACGATGTTCTTGACGGCCTGCAGCTTGGGCACGTAATTGCGCGTTTCCATCGGCATGCGCAGGCTTTGGTAGTCGGTCGGAAGACCCGCCGCCTCGTTGCGCGCGATCGCGCGCTGCACATTGCCCTCGCCCCAGTTGTATGCGGCGAGCGCCAGATACCAGTCGCCGAACATATCGTGCAGACGCGACAGGTAGTCGAGCGCGGCGCTGGTGGACGCAAGCACGTCGCGGCGCTCGTCCTGCCACATGTTCTGCTTGAGGTTGTACGTGCGGCCCGTGCCCGGCACGAACTGCCACATGCCCGCCGCTTTCGCAACGGACAACGCCTGCGGGTTGTACGCGGACTCGATGAACGGCAGCAGCGCCAGTTCGGTCGGCATGTGACGCGCTTCGAGTTCTTCGACGATGTGATACAGGTACTTCTGCGACCGCTCGGTCATGCGCTGAACGTAATCCGGACGCTGCGCATACCAGTTCGCCTGCATGTCGACGAGGTCGCTCTGCAGGTCGGGCATCTGGAAACCCCGGCGAATACGGCCCCATAGATCACTGTCCGCGGTCGTCAACTGGTCCACGGAACCCTGGTCTACGTTGATCGTTTCTTTGGCGGTGGCTGTCTTGCGGAGGGCGTCGGCTACGGCTTGCTGGCTAGCAGGATTGGAAGCGTTGGAAAGGCTGTTCGTTGTTGGCCCTTGGCTCGCGCAAGCGGCGAGCGTCAGGACCAGCAACGCGCTAAAGATGAATCTCATGAACGTCTCGGCTTCCAAAGGGGCTGGAATTTGCAGCCGATAGTACGAAAGTGTGCCCTTTCCGTCAATCAGAATAATGTGAAAAACGTAGCCAAATCTTGGGCTTGGCGTTTTTTCCTATGAATCGGATGAGCATGCCCCCATGCGCTGCCCGGTTAGCGGAACCTGTTCTTCCACTCACGCATCAATGTGAACGCGGCCAGGCGGTCGGGCACCGATTCATGCAGATGCTCAGCGAGCGTCGCCTGAACGGCGGGCTCGCCGGCCCGCAGGAAGGGGTTGACGGCGCGCTCGTGTGCAATCGTTGTCGGCAGTGTGGGGGCGTGGCGTGCGCGCAAATCCGCCGCCTGATCGCGCCATGCCTGCAGCTTTGCGTTGTCCGGCTCGCAGGCGAGCGCGAAACGGATGTTCGACAGCGTGTATTCGTGCGCGCAGTGCACTTCCGTCTCGCCGGGCAACGCGGCGAGCGCGTCGAGCGACTTCAGCATCTGCGCGGGCGTCCCTTCGAAGAGCCGGCCGCAGCCGCAGGCGAACAGCGTGTCGCCGCAAAAGACGTGCGGGGTACCGCGCAGATCGGCGGCCTGGAAATAGGCAATGTGGCCGCTGGTATGGCCAGGCACGTCGAGAATCGTGAAGTCGAGCGCGGGCGCCGCAAGGTGCACTTCGTCGCCCTGTTTCAGGCGGTTCGTGACCCAGGGAATTGCTTCGCCGGCGGGCCCGTACACGGGCACAACCTGGCCAGCCAGCAGATCGGCCACTCCGCCGACATGGTCGGCGTGATGGTGGGTGAGTAAAATAGCGCTCAGCCGCCATCCCCGTTTTGCCAGATAGGCCTTCACCGGGGCGGCGTCGCCGGGATCGACGACGACGGCATGATGGCCGTCCGACACGACCCAGATGTAATTGTCATCAAACGCCGGAACGGGAACGTACTCGAGCGAATTCATAGGCGACGCATTCTCAACATGTCTGACCGATCGATTATAGACTGGCCTGCCTGGACCACCTCCCCGCCCGGACGTTACGTGCTGGCGTGGGAGCAGGCGCAGCTCGACCGCGTCGTGTCCGACGTCTTCGGCTATCACGCGCTGCAGCTCGGACTGCCGCAACTCGACGCGCTGCGCGAGAACCGCATGCCGTGCCGCGGCCTCGTGCTCGACGCGGAAAGCGGGGCAAGCGCACCGTACACGTTCCCGCGCGGCGTCGCGGGCGGTTTGCCCGAACTGCACACGCCGCACGGCCGTAGCGCCGTCTGGTGCGACCTGCTCGACCTGCCGTTCGAGGCACAAAGCGTCGATCTGATCGTGATGCCGCACACGCTGGAGTTCACGCGTGATCCGCATCGGCTGCTGCGCGAAGCGGAGCGCGTGCTGATGCCGGAGGGCCAGCTGATCATCCTCGGTTTCAATTCGCTGTCGCTGTGGGGTGCGCGCCAGTCGGTCGGCAAGGTGACGGGGCGTCCGTTCGTGCCCGCCGCGCACGACCTGATCGCGTTCACCCGGTTAAAGGATTGGATCAAGCTGCTCGGCTTCGACCTTGATCGCGGGCGCTTCGGCTGCTATCGTCCGCCCCTCGTCGGCGAAAAATGGCTGTCGCGCTATCAGTTCATGGAAGCCGCCGGCGACCGCTGGTGGCCCATTTTCGGCGCCGTCTACATGGTCACGGCGATCAAGCGCGTGCGCGGCATGCGCCTTGTCGGTCCGCTGAAAGTCAAGAAGCCCGTGCTGGCCGCCGGCCTCGCGCCCGCCGCCACGCCCAACACCCGCAACAAGACAAAATGAGTTCAGATCAGGTCGAAATCTTCACCGACGGCGCCTGCAAGGGCAATCCCGGTCCCGGCGGCTGGGGCGCGCTGCTGCGCTTCGGCGCGCAGGAAAAAGAACTGTTCGGCGGCGAAGCGAACACGACGAACAACCGAATGGAGCTGATGGCCGTGATCGCCGCGCTCGAGGCGTTGAAGCGCCCCGTCAAGGCGATCGTGCACACGGATTCGCAATACGTGCAAAAAGGCATCAGCGAATGGATTCACGGCTGGAAGAAAAAAGGCTGGGTGACGGCGGCAAAGGCGCCCGTGAAAAACGCGGACCTGTGGAAGCGGCTCGATGCCCTCACGCAGCAGCATGAGCTCGAGTGGCGCTGGGTCAAGGGCCACGCGGGCCACCCGGAGAACGAACGCGCCGACGCGCTCGCCAATCGCGGCGTCGCATCGCTCGCCGAACTCTGACGGCACGGCCAACTTTTTTTTCCCGCATCAATCTCCACGCATCAACACAGGCAGGCAACATCGACATGCGTCAAATCATCCTCGATACGGAAACGACGGGACTGAATGCGAAAAGCGGCGACCGCATTATCGAAATTGGCTGCGTCGAGCTGGTGAACCGCCGGCTGACGGGCAACAACCTGCACTTCTACGTGAACCCGGAGCGCGATAGCGACCCCGGCGCGCTGGCCGTCCACGGCCTGACGACGGAATTCCTCAGCGACAAACCGAAATTCGCGGAGATCGCGGACGCGCTGCGTGATTTCGTCAAGGGCGCGGAAATCATCATTCACAACGCGCCGTTCGACATCGGCTTTCTCGACGCCGAGTTCGCGCTGCTGGGCTTGCCGCCGTTCAGCGACCATTGCGGCGAAGTGATCGATACGCTGGTGCGCGCCAAGACGATGTTCCCCGGCAAGCGCAATTCGCTCGACGCGCTGTGCGACCGCTTCGGCATCAGCAACGCGCACCGCACACTGCACGGCGCGCTGCTCGACTCGGAGTTGCTTGCCGAGGTGTACCTCGCCATGACACGCGGCCAGGAAAGCCTCGTGATCGATATGATCGGCGAAACAGCGGCAGGCGAAGCGGGCGGTGCGAAGCGCGTGAAGCTCGACACGCTCGAGCTCGTCGTACTCGCGGCGAGCGTCGACGAACTCGCGGAACACGAAGCGCTGCTCGACGGCATCGACAAATCGCTGAAGGCAACCAGCGTGTGGCGCACGCAACCGGCAGGGGAAGATGCGTCGGCAACCGTCGATGCGCAAATTGCTTAAAAAGTGCTTGTCGAAGTCTGAGAGACCTGACATAATTCGAATCTCTTCGGGTGGTTAGCTCAGCGGTAGAGCACTGCCTTCACACGGCAGGGGTCACTGGTTCGATCCCAGTACTACCCACCAGTTACGAAGACAAGAAGGCTCGAACGGCAACGTTCGGGCCTTCTTCTTTTCTGCTCCGCATCTCCACTTTTCCCGTTTCTTATTCCGCTTCTTATTCGTTCTCTCCGACCTTTGCGCTTGCGTCCATAGCCAGCGCACAACCCGGCGTACTAACAGGCGTGCGCTAAAATAGCGGCGCTTCTCAACCGGCCAAACGCGTTCGGCACCATCCAGCCGGACGTCCGGCCCTCGCGTGCGAAGCCTCTGACCGTCATCACCCTTCACGCTGCCGATGCCCCTATACGACTCGCTTCGTCTTGCCGTCCTGATTCCCTGCTACAACGAGGCCGCGACGGTCCGCTCCGTCGTGCGCGATTTTCGCGCCGCGCTGCCGGGCGCCGACATCTACGTGTTCGACAACAACTCGACGGACAACACCAGTGACATCGCCCGCGCGGCAGGCGCCGCCGTGCGCCAGGTCGCGTATCAGGGCAAGGGCAACGTGATCCGCCGCATGTTCGCGGATATCGATGCGGACGTGTACGTGCTCGTCGACGGCGACGACACCTACGACGCCTCGACCGCGCCGCAGATGATCGAGCGGCTCGTGGCTGAGGCACTCGACATGATCGTCGCCACCCGTCATACGGACGAGCAGGAGGCCTATCGTCTCGGGCATCGCTTCGGCAACGTGATGCTCACGCGCTTCGTCGCGTCGATCTTCGGCCGCACGTTCACCGACATGCTCTCGGGCTATCGCGTGTTTTCGCGGCGCTACGTGAAGTCGTTTCCCGCGCATTCGAAGGGCTTCGAGACCGAGACGGAGCTGACCGTCCATGCACTCGAACTGCGCATGCCCGTCGCCGAGATCGCCACCCGCTATAAATCGCGGCCCGAAGGCTCCGTCAGCAAACTCAACACCTATCGCGACGGGTTTCGCATTCTCGGCATGATCGTGAAGCTGTTCCGCGCCGAGCGTCCCCTCGCCTTCTTCTCGATCGGCACGGCGATCTGCGCGCTCGCGTCGATCGCGCTCGCCGTGCCGCTGTTCGAAACCTACGTCGAAACGGGCCTCGTGCCGCGCTTTCCCACGGCCGTGCTATGCGCCGCGCTGATGATCTTCGCGGCGCTGTTCCTTGTCTGCGGCGTGATCCTCGATACCGTCACGCATGGCCGCGCAGAGGTGAAGCGCCTCGCCTATCTCGCGATCCCCGCGCCGGGCCTCAGACACCAGTCCGCGAGCGCTGCGGCGAAGGCCGTCGAATGAAGCGCGAATTGCTGCGCTTCGCGATTGCCGGCGTGGTCGGCCTCATCGTCGATGCAGGCGTGCTGTACGGGATGCTCGCGCTCGGCGCCGGTTATTTCGCGGGCCGCGCCGTGTCGTTCGTGGCCGCCGTCTGGTCGACGTGGCAGATCAATCGCCGCTTCACGTTCGTTCAACGCAGCGACAAATCGGCATGGGTCGAATGGTGGCATTACCTGTTCGCGATGCTCGGCGGCGGCGCCGTCAATTACGCCGCCTATAGCGCCGCCGTCCTGCTGCTGCCGAAAAGCGCGCTGCTGCCGCTCATTGCCGTCGCGATCGGCTCGCTCGCGGGCATGACGGTCAACTTCGTCAGCGCGAAGCTCTGGGTCTTCAAGGCCCGCTCATAACCGCCCGCCCATGAAAACGAATCTTCCGGCGAACGCCGCATCGAGCGCGGGACGCGGACGTTTTGCCCAGCTGTGCTCGCGTCGCGCGCTGACGGCCGCATGCGTGATCGTGCCGCTGCTGTTCGGTCTGTACTCGCTGCTGCTGGGCGCGGACGCGAACTGGGATCTCTACAACTATCACCTGTACAACCCGTTCGCGTGGCTGCATGGCAAGCTCGCGACAGATCTCGCGCCGGCGGGCATGCAGTCGTATTTCAATCCGCTGCTCGACACCGCGCTGTATCTGTTGAATACGCATCTGCCGTCGCGCGTGGTCGGCTTTCTGCTGGGCGTGCTGCACGGCGCGACGTTCGTGCTGATCGTGCAATCGCGCGCCAGGTATGGCCTTCCAGCTCCGCCGACGAGCGCTACCGCCTGCCCATCCTGATCGCCGCGGCCGGCTGCCTGACGGCCAACTTCCTGTCGGGGCTCGGCAACTCGATGGGCGACGACACGACGACGCTCTCGTGCTTGGCGGTCTGCTCGTCGCGCTGTCGAACTGGCGCCGCCTCGGCACAGGCGCAGCGGGGGCATTCGGCGCGGTGGCGAGCGGCCTGCTCGTCGGTTGCGCCGCGGGTCTCAAGCTGACCAATGCCGTGTATGCCGTGGCGCTGTGTTTGAGCCTGCTGAGCTATCCGGGCTCGCTGGCGGCGCGCGTGCGCATCGCGTTCGTGTTCGGCATCGGCGTGCTGCTCGGGATGGCGGCAACGACGGGTTACTGGATGCTGCATCTGTGGCAGTTGTACGGCAATCCGCTGTATCCGCAGTTCGGCAAGTTCTTCCCGAATCCGCTGACGGCGGCGGCCGCGCAAGGCGACGCGCGCTGGCTGCCGCGCAACCTCGCCGAGACGCTCTTGTGGCCCTTCATCATTGCGGCGGACTCGAAGCGCGTGGGCGAAACGCCGATCCGTCAGGTGATCTGGCCGATTCTCTATCTCGTGTTCGTGTGGTGGGCGTTTGCTCGCGCGATGCAACGGTTCACGGGACGGCCGCGCGCCGCGCTGGAGTCGAAGCAGCGGCTCGTCGTGCTGTTCGTGGCGCTCGGTTTCGTCGTGTGGATGAAGCTCTTCAGCATCTACCGCTACATCGTGCCGATCGAGGTGCTCGCGCCGATGGTGCTCGTGCTGCTGCTGGACCGTCTGCTGCCTGGACATCTCGCGCGGCGCGCGGCGGCATGGCTGCTGATCGCGGCGACGGCTGTCGTCGTCGCGGGCGGCGCGCGCACCTGGGGTCACGAAGGCTGGGCCGATCCCCTCTATCACACGCAGCTTCCGCCGCTGCCGCAGCCCGAGCGTACGACGGTCGTGATCAGAAGCACGACGACAGGCTGGGCCTGGCTCGCAACCCGATTCCCCGACACGGTCGCGTTCGCGCAGATCGACAGCAGCTTCCCCGCGACGGACGCGTTCCGCGCGCGCATCGTCGCGCTCGCCCGCGAACGCGGCGGGCCGACTTTTGCGTTGATCGACGGCGCGCACAACTGGCGCGAGGACAACGTCAACAGCGTCAACGACGCCGTCGCTGCGCTCGGTCTCACGCATTCGGCTCGCGGCTGCGCAACGCTGCGCCGCGCAGTGTCGGCGCTGCATCTGCATGCGGCCGTCGAGGCGCCGCGCGACGCGTCGGAGCAGTGCCGCCTGGGCCTGCGCGCCGACGACCGCTTCGACATCGCCGCGCGCAACCGGCAACTTTCAGCCGACGCGGCAGCCGCCTTCGAGCGCGCCGGCTTCAGTTTCGACGCGGCTTCCTGCGCACCTTACGAAGCCGGGATCGGCAAGGGCGTGCTCGCGTGGCAGTGGTGCCGCATCAGTCCGCGCTGACCGGATGCATCGGCTGTCGCGGTGCCGGCATTTCCTGCCGCAGCCCGCCAACGCGCGACGATCAACTCACGACGAACCTGCGCCGATTCCCCGCGCCATCCCCGAAGCGGCGAACACCATCAGGATGAGCAGAATGGATTGCCAGTGACCCGTGCGCGCGAACCTGCCCGCGCGGGAGACATCGGGCGTCTCGCCTTTCCTGACAGCGACGCGCCAGCGGATCAGCGTCATCATCGGCGCGGCTTCGAGTAGGAGGATCAGCACGAGCGCCGCCATCTTCAGATGGAAAAGCGGTTCGTGCAAATAGTAGTCGGCGCCCTTCTCGAAGCCGCCGAACACGCGCATCATACCCGTAACGATCAGGATAACGGCCGTGATGCCCCACGCATTGTCCGCGACGAAGACGCGCGGCAGATCGGCCGCATTCGTCAGGCGCCGCAGCGCCCGCGTGCGTCCGATGATCGCGGCGAGTGCGAAGCCATATCCCAGCAGATGAACGGCGGCAAGCAACCAGCGGATCAGCATGGAACCTCCATGAACGATGCAAAGCGGTTGATGCAGCCGACAGACACGTGCGGGCACCACGCGCCCGCGGGCGGTCAGGTCTGACGCAGGTTGGCGTCGAGCGCCCGGGCTGCGACGCGATCGCCTTCCGTCGAAAGCGGCGCACGAAACACGGTCTGCCGGTTGTGACCGGCGGCAGCGGGCGAATCCCATGTCAGCTCGATGACAGGCCTGCGCAGCAAGCCGCCGACGCCCGCGCGCTCGAGCGTCGCGTGTCCGTTCGCCCCATGCGGGATTTGTGGCACGGTCGCGGGCTGCGCACCCGACAGATCGATTGCGTCGGCGGCGCGGGCCATCCGCGCAGCGCCCCGCGCGCCATCGGGCCAACGCAACGACAGTTCGCGCGCGTCGTACTGGCCAAGCTTGCGGCTCTCGGCCCACACGATGGCCGTGCGCGTGACGGCATCGATCGAGATCGCGTACCGCCCGATCGCGAAGCGCCGCGCCGCGATATTGGTACGCCACAGCGCGCGCGGACGGCAGATCCACACGACGGCGGCATAGAGCGTCGGCGCGGCGATCAGCCAGCCGTTGGTGGCGGCGACGGTGTTGAACGCGCGCCGCCAGCCGGCTGCCAGAACGAATGCACCCACCGACCAGACCGCGAACAGCAAGCCAAGAAAAGCAAACAGCCGCAACGCCTGGCGCAGCCATTGGGGCAGTGGATGAAACGGCCGCTCGGCACGCGCCTTCGCGCCCGGCAGAAAGATCAGCAGAAACAGGAACACGAGATTGATACAGGCCCAAGGCGATGACGCCATCGCCTGCAACGCCGTCAGCGGCTCCATGTCGCCTATCGAGAACAGCCAGCGCGCCAGGATCACGAGACCGATGGCGCGCAACGCGAACATCGTGCCGGCGCCGGGCGCCGCGCTCGCACGCGTCTGTTTCGTTCTCGCCAAAGCACTCTCCTCATGTCCACGGGCCGCGCCGGATTTGCGGCACGGCCATTATAGGGATATTACGGATTCGTCTCACGGTTGCCGGTGCCGCATCGCGCACTTTGATGCCCATTCGCTGCCTCGCGCGCATTCGCGTGCGGCGCAAATGCAACAACGCCCCGCATGTGCGACACATGCGGGGCGTTGCTGGAGGACTGCGAAGACTGGAAACAGACAGTACTGAACCCCGTCCGCCCCGACCTCCCGGCGACGTCGATCAGCTGGCGTTGACTTCGCGCAGGACCGTGCGGCGCTTCGTGCGCAGCAGTTCTTCGTACGTGCTCAGGTAGTTCTGCGCCATTACCTTCGACGTGAAGCGGTCTTCGAATGCCTTGCGCACGCGGGCGCGCGGCAGCTGGTCGAGGCGCTTCAAGGCTGCGACAGCGCTGATTTCATCTTCGACGACGAAGCCTGACACGCCGTTCTCGATCACTTCCGGCACCGAGCCGCGCTTGAACGCGATCACGGGCGTGCCGCACGCCATCGCTTCGATCATCACCAGACCGAAGGGCTCCGGCCAGTCGATCGGGAACACTAGTGCATGGGCGTTGCCAAGGAACTCGCGCTTTTCGGCTTCGCCGATTTCGCCGATGTACTCGACGTGCGGGAGCGCCATCAGCGGCTTGATCACTTCTTCGTAGTAAGCGCGGTCGGCCTTGTCGATCTTGGCGGCGACCTTCAGCTTCATGCCTGCCTGGCCGGCGATGCGGATTGCGCGGTCGAGGCCCTTCTCCGGCGACACGCGGCCGAGGAATGCGAGGTAGCCCGGCTCGACGTTCGGGATCGGCGTAAGCACGTTTTCGGGCAGACCGTGATAGACGGTCGACAGCCAGTTGGCCTGTTGCAGCGGCTGGCGCTGGTTGTCCGAGATCGAGACGACGGGCACGTCGTTGAACGTGTTGAAGATCGGCTGCAGTTCAGGCAGGTCGAGACGGCCGTGCATCGTCGTCAGGAACGGCACCGGCTGGCGCGCGAACAGCGAGAACGGGTAGTAGTCGATGTGAAAGTGCAGCACGTCGAATTCGTCGGCGCGGCGGCGCACTTCTTCGAGCAGCAGCATATGCGGCGCCATCACGTCGCGGATCGTCGGGTCCAGACGAAGCGCCTGCGGCCAGAACGCTTCGAGCTTGGCCGAGGTTTGCGAATCGCCACTCGCAAAGAGCGTCACGTCGTGTCCCAACTCGACGAGCGCTTCCGTCAGGTTCGACACCACGCGTTCAGTGCCGCCGTAGAGCTTGGGAGGAACCGCCTCGTGCAACGGAGCGATTTGAGCGATTCGCATAATGGAGAACTCCTCGTAAAAGATCAGGCAAAAAGACTGCAGTTTGGAAAAAAAGCGACTTCGCTTGCTCGCCAGGGTGCTCGATTCGACATGCAGCCTGAAGCTGCATCGGGCACGAGCCTGATTCTTTCGAGAAATTCTGCGATGGATCGCTTGGTAAGACGCCAGCTTGGTCGTTATCAACGTCTGCGCTCTAGCCGTAAACGCGGCATCTGAACGAACGTTGACAAACTGTCAGAGTTTTCCCGACGAGACCGAGCATGCATTATCGATGCCTAAGTAATGACCGCGCCCCAACATTTCAAAGTCTTTACGTTGTTACAAACACGAAACACTCTGCAAACCCTTGTTTTATCAAGACGTTTTACATTGGGAACCCTGCATCGGCACTGGCGCCGCAAGCCGTACGACGGCCGCATTGGACGGCGCGTGCGCGACGGTCGGCAAGACCGTCCGCCGGCTTCGTATGCAATCTGTAATTCTATCCCAGAAATAGGCGCCGATGGCATGAACCACTTGACGCCTGGCAGGTCAAGCGTGGGAAACCTTACCGGTACGTTGTCGCGAAAATAATCGCGCCCTCTTAGTCCGTACCGCCATGCGAAATGGCTTTTGCATGTTTACAATGCGAGTCCTACGCTGGTGTTACGAGCCGCGCCGGGCACAACCGTTGCACGCCCGGAACCCGACTCAAACCGTTTCATACCGACCAAACGAACAATTGGAACATCTGACCATCGCCCAGCGAAACGCCCATAACGCAAAGCTTTCGAGCTATGCGAGCCGGCCGCTTTCGTTTCTCTTCCGCTATATCCGCCGCCATCCGGTCGCCCATCTGGTCGTCCTCGGCAGCGTGTTGGCGGCCGTGGGCTGTGCGCTCGCCTCGCAGTACGCGATCAAGCATCTGATCGATGTGCTCGGCGAAGGGCGCCACCACCCGGGCCCGCTGTGGGGCGCGTTTGCGATCCTCGTCGGCCTGATCGCCGCCGACAACCTGCTGTGGCGGGTAGGCGGATGGGTCGCAGCGCATACGTTCGTCGTCGTCACGGGCGACCTGCGCAAGGACCTGTTCGCGTACCTGAGCGGCCATTCGCCGACCTACTACGCCGAGAAACAGCCCGGCATGCTGGCAAGCCGGATCACGGCGACATCGAACGCCGTTTATACGGCCGAGAACACCACCGCCTGGAACGTGCTGCCGCCGTGCATCGCCGTGATGGGCGCCATTGTGATGATCGTCACCGTCAACCCGCTGATGGCGCTCGGCCTGCTGACCTGTTCGGCGATCCTCTCGGTCGTGCTGTTCAAGCTGGCGGGACGCGGCTCGGCGCGCCACCACACGTTCGCGGCCAGGGCGGCCGCCGTTGACGGCGAACTCGTCGACGTGATCGGCAACATGGGCCTCGTGCGCGCGTTCGGCATGACGTTTCGCGAGCAGAAGCGTTTTGGCGCGACGGTGAAGTCCGAAATGGATGCGCGCCAGCAAAGCCTGCTGTACCTCGAAAAGCTGCGACTGCTGCATGCCGTGATCACGGCGCTGCTGTCGGCGGGGCTGCTCGGCTGGGCGCTGTGGCTGTGGGACCAGGGCAAGGCGACCTCCGGCGATATCGTGCTGTCAGCTCGCTCGGCTTCGCGATCCTGCACGGCACGCGCGATCTGGCCGTCGCGCTGGTCGACGTCACGCAGCACGTCGCGCGTCTCGCCGAAGCCGTGAAGACGCTGCTCGAGCCGCACGGCATGCCCGACCGCAACGACGCCACCGAGCTCGTCCCGCAAGGCGGCCGCGTGACCTTCGACAAGGTCACGTTCGCCTATCCGAAGCGCCGCCCCATCCTCGATCACTTCGATCTCGAGATCCAGCCCGGCCAGCGCGTCGGCCTGATCGGCAAGTCGGGCGCGGGCAAGTCGACCGTGCTCGCCCTGCTGCAGCGTTTCTACGAAACGCAGGGCGGCCGGATCATGATCGACGGCCAGGATATCTCCACCATCTCGCAGGACAGCCTGCGTCACGCGATCGCGCTGGTGCCGCAAGACATCTCGCTGTTCCATCGCACGGTCTACGAAAACATCGCGTATGGCCGCCCCGAAGCGTCGCGCGAAGAGGTGCTCGCCGCCGCGCGCGAAGCCCGCTGCACGGACTTTATCGAGGCGATGCCGGAAGGGTTCGACACGATCGTCGGCGACCGCGGCGTGAAGCTGTCGGGGGGCCAGCGGCAACGTATCGCGATCGCGCGCGCCATCCTGAAGAACGCGCCCATCCTGCTGCTCGACGAAGCGACCTCCGCGCTCGACAGTGCTTCGGAAGAAGCGATCCAGAAGGCGCTCGACCGGCTGATGGTCGGCCGCACGGTGATCGCGATCGCGCACCGGCTGTCGACGCTGCATAACTTCGACCGCATCATCGTGATGAGCGCGGGCAAGGTCATCGACGACGGCAGTCCCGAAGAGTTGCGCAATCGTCCGGGTCTGTATCGCGACCTGCTGTCCAAGCAGTTCGGCAAGCATTCGACGCTGCATGTCGGCGGCAAGAAGCTCGACGAACAGCATGTGGCGTAACGCGCTGGCCTGAATCCGACAGCCGCGCGCACAAAAAAGCCGCTTCGATTCGAAGCGGCTTTTTTGCGACTAGCGTACGGGCGACGCGCAGCGGGACGGCTCAACTACCGGCGACTTCCCTTGCCAACCGCGCCGCCTCGGCAGCCGGGCTTTGCTGCAGGTCGCGCATGAAGTTGTCGCGCCACACCGACACATTGTTCTCGCGCAACTGCGCCATCATGTCCGCGTAGCGCGACTTGCGCTCGGCGAGCGGCATCGACAGCGCCGCGCCGAGCGCATCGGCCATACCGTCGATGTCGACGGGATTGACGATCAGCGCGCCCGTCAGCTCCTGTGCGGCGCCCGCGAAGCGCGACAGCACCAGCACGCCGGGGTCTTCGGGATCCTGCGCCGACACATATTCTTTCGCGACCAGATTCATTCCGTCGCGCAACGGCGTCACATAGCCGACGTGCGCCGTACGGAACAGCGCCGCGAGCACGGGCCGCTCGTACTGCCGGTGGATATAGCGGATGGGCGTCCAGTCCAGCTCGGCGAAGCGTCCGTTGATGCGCCCCGACTCGCCTTCGAGCTGCAGGCGAATTTCCTGATACGCGTGCAGATCGGAGCGCGTGGGCGGCGCGATCTGCAGGAACGACACCTTGTCGCGATACGACGGCGTGTGTTCGAGCAGCCGCTCGAACGCGCGAAAACGCTCGACGAGCCCTTTCGAATAGTCGAGCCGGTCGACGCTCATGATCAGCTTGCGCGCGTGCAGCGTCGCTTCGATCGTGCGTACCGGCTTGTCGCTCTCGCCCGCCTTCGCCAGTTCGGCGATCTCGTCGGGATACACGCCGATGGGATACGCGGCCGCGCGCAACGTGCGGCCAAAAGCATGGATGAGGCTCGGCCCGTGCGCGGACTGATCGACGGTGCCGTCCGCCTCGTTGACGATGTAGTCGCAGAACGCGCGCAGATCGGGTTTCGTCTGGAAGCCCAGCAGATCGAACGAACACAGCGCCTCGACGAGCGCGCGATGCGGCGGCACCGCGAGCAGCACCTGCGCGGCGGGAAACGGAATGTGCAAGAAAAAGCCGATGCGATTCCTCACGCCCGCCGCGCGCAGCGCCTGCGCGAAGGGAATCAGGTGATAGTCGTGAACCCAGATCACGTCGTCGTCGCGCAGCAGCGGCACCAGCTGTTGCGCGAGCCACGTGTTCACGCGGCCATAGCCTTCGAAGTCGTGCCGGTCGAACTGCAGCAGATCCGGCCGATAGTGAAACGCCGGCCACAGCGTCGCATTCGAAAAGCCGCGGTAGTACTGGTCGTAGTCGCGGCGCACGAGGCCAATGGTCGCGAATGTCACCGGGCCGTGTTCTTCGAGCTTGATCTGCGGCTGCCCGGCGCCGAGCACTTCGCCGCTCCAGCCGAACCACATGCCGCCCGTTTCCTTCAATGCGTCGTACACGCCGACGGCCAGGCCGCCCGCCGCGGGACCGCCTTCCGAGATCGGCGCGACGCGGTTCGATACGATGATCAGTCGGCTCATGTCGGCGAGCGTCCGTGCAGGCGTGAACAGGAAGCGCTCATCGTGTTCATCATGCGCATCATACTTGACGCGCCGCCGCGACGACTTCGGACAGCCACGCAAGCAGTGCGCTCACCGAGCCGATGCGGGCGTGCGCGATCGTGTCGCCTGCGCCGACCTTGATCGACAGGCCGCCGTGCTCGTTGACGACGGCAAAGCCCTTTTCGTCGGTGAGATCGTCGCCGGCGAACACGGGTGTGCGCCCGGCAAACGGCGGTTCGTCGAGAAAGGCGCGCAGCGCGCGGCCTTTGTCGACGTCCTTCGGCTTGATTTCATAGACCATCTTGCCGGGCTGCAGCACGTAGGCGTCCGGATAGTCCGCGACGAGCCGCGTTGTCGCCTCGCGTGCGACGGGTTCGCGGTCGGGGGCGTTCCGATAGTGCAGCGCGAGCGCCGCGCCCTTGATTTCGAGCAGCATGCCGGGATTCGCGTTGACGACTTCGGCGAGTATCTGCTCCATCCGCAGCAGCCGGTCGTCGTTGAAGCCGATGCGTTGCGTGTCGCCGTTCGCGTCGCGTCGCTCGGCGCCGTGCAGGCCCGCAATCGGCAGATCAGGCATGCCGAGAAACTGGTCGATGCTGTCGATGCCCCGCCCCGACACGACCGCCACCGCGCCGTTTGTCAGGCGCCGCAGTTCCGCGACCAAGGCGATGGCCTCGGGTTGAACGAGGACACCGTCGGGCGTCGGTGCCAGATCGACGAGCGTGCCGTCGAAATCGAAGAAAAATGCTGTCTCCGTCGGAGACAGAAATGCGGGAAGTGCTTGCATCGGTATACGTTGCCTCTCAGCCGCCTGCAGCCGGAAAAGTGTGCGCATCTTACCGCGCATCGGTCGTTTTTTCGAGAAAGTAAGCTTTCGTGACGCGCAGCGCGCGATCGCCGTCCGTCACCCAACCTGCCGGATGCAAAAACCGTACGATCCGGCTTCGGCCGCCTTTCAACGCGCTGCGGCATATTGACTCGCTTCCAGCGCCTGAGGCCCACGGTACAACGACCCGTCGCAAATTGCGATAGAGTCGCAACGGCGCTGGCCGTGAAATAACGCTACGCGTCGACCAGGTGCTGCTGCAGCACGCACGCCTCGCCGCGGCGCGCGCTTTGCGTCTCTCTTTAGATCGAGTCGTCGAAACTGACTTTGTTCCCGAAAGCTCCCGTGTCCCTCGTGTCCCAATCTCGTGCTGCCGCTTCCCGCCGGCCCGTCGGACGGCGCCTCGCGGCGTGGGGCGGCATCGCGCTGTGCGCGGCGCTGGGTCTTGCCGGGTGCTCGCATCGGAGCGAGCCCTGGCAACTGACGGACGTGAGCGGTCATCTGCCTGATCTCGATTTCACGCTGACGGGCGACGATGGCCGGCCAGTCACGGCGCAATCGCTGAAGGGACGCGCGTCGCTCGTCTACTTCGGCTACACGCATTGTCCCGATGTCTGCCCGGAAACGATGGGACGTCTGATGCAAGTCATCGGCAAGCTTGGGCCGGATGCGCAGAATGTGCGCATTCTGTTCATCAGCGTCGATCCCGCGCGCGACACGCCGAAGGCGCTGCATGACTATGTCGGCGCCTTCGATGCGCAGCACGCACGCGGCCTCACGGGCACAGACAAACAGATCGAGCAGATGGCGCGGCACTATCGCGTCGCCTACCAGATGGAAAAGCGCGACGCGAACGGCAACTACGAGGTGACGCACAGTTCGGCCGTCTACATCTTCGATGCGCGCAACCGCGCGCGCCTGCTCGCCACGGATCACGATACGCCCGAGGCCATCGCGGCCGACGTGCGCCGTATCCTCGAAGACCACTCCTGAAATCTCACAGGTTAGCCATGACACAACCAGTCAAAGTCCTTTCGAAACTTCACGCTCTCGCCTGCGCGGCCGCGTTCGCCCTGGTCGCAACGGGCGGCGTCGCCGCATACGCCGCCGACGCCGCGAACGCCAAGCAGGCGATCGCCGTGCAGAACGCATGGGTTCGCTGGCTGCCGAACAATTTGCCCTCGGCCGCGTACGTCACCCTCGTCAACTCGAGCGACAAGCCGATCGATCTCGTCGATATTTCGAGCGCCGATTACGGCATGGCGATGCTGCATCAAACGGTATCGAACGGCTCGACGCAAAAAATGGTGATGGTCGACAAGCTGACCGTGCCCGCGCACGGTCAGGCGGCCATCTCGCCCGGCGGCTATCACGTCATGCTCGAAGACGCGAAGCGCAAGATCGCGCCCGGCGACACGGTGCATCTGAAGCTGCAGTTCTCGGACGGCGAAACGCTCGATGCGCCGTTCGCCGTCAAGTCGCCGGCGCAGACCAAGTAGCGACGCGCGATGAACCTGCACTTCTGACCGCGATGAACCTGCACATCTGACCGCGATGAACCTGCTCTACTGGCTCGAACCTTGGGAACCGTCGCCGACCGTCGTGGTCGCGATGCTCGTTGCCGCGTTGCTTTTCGCGCGCGGCGTGCGCAAGGCGAAGGTGTCGGTGGCGCGGCAGTTGTCGTTCTGGTTCGGGCTCGGGGCGCTGTACGTCGCGCTGCACACGCGGCTCGACTACTTTTTCGAGCATGAATTCTTCATGCATCGGGCGCAGCATCTGGTGCTGCATCATCTCGGGCCGTTTTTCATCGCGCTGTCGTATCCGGGCGCGGCGATGCGCGCCGGCATGCCGTTCATCTGGCGACAGCGCTTCGTGCGGCCCGCGCTGCGCACCCGCTGGGTCCGCGCGACGCTCGACGTGCTGTTCCACCCCGTCGTCGCCGTCGTATTGTTCGTTGGACTGATCTATTTCTGGCTGCTCTCGCCCGTCCACTTTGTGGCGATGCTCGACTGGCGGCTGTATCGCGTGATGAACTGGAGCATGGTGATCGACGGATTGCTGTTCTGGTGGCTCGTGCTCGATTCGCGGCCGGCACCGCCCGCGCGCCTGTCGCCGGGCAAGCGCATTCTGCTCGTGGTTGCGGCGATTCCGCCGCAGATCGTGCTCGGCGCGTTTATCTTCTTTTCGCCGCGCGAGCTGTATCCCGTCTATTCGATTTGCGGACGCGCATTTACCTGGCTCAGTCCGATGCGCGATCAGCAGATCGGCGGACTCTTGCTATGGATTCCTGGCTCGATGATGAGCGTGATAGGCGCAGTCATCGCGCTGCGTCACTGGATGCGACTGTCCGCGCGGGCGCGATTGCGTGACGAGAAAATGGCTGACGCGACGGCGTCGGCTCGTACGCAAACCTCGTCGGGCGCGCAGCCCGCCAATCAGCATTGAGAACGGTAAGACTCAGGCGGCGCGCATCCAGATATGCGGGATGCCGTCCTCTTCGTGCACGTCCGAGATCGGCTTGAAGCCGAACGCACCGTAGAACGCCTGCAGATGCGCTTGCGCGTGCAGACGCACAGGCGTGCCCGGCCATTGCGCGCGGATGTGCCCGAGCGTTTGCTCCAGCATCGCATTGCCCAGACCTTGTCCGCGAGACTCAGCCGTCGTCAGCACGCGGCCGATGCGAATATCGTTCTCCTCGCCATCAGGCAGCAGCACACGCAGATAACCGGCCAGTTTCGCGCGCGTGCTGCCTGCTTGCGTGCCATAGGCGAGCAGATGCCAAGCATCCGTGTCGAGACTATCGATGTCGCCATACAGACAATTCTGTTCGATCACGAAGACAGCCGCGCGAGCGGCAAGCATGTCGTAGACCTCGACGTTCGTCAGGTCGTCGAAGGCCTTCCATCGCCAGTCGATATGAGACGTTTCTGTGTTTCCCGCAGGTCGCTGCTCGCTCATGACATTGCTTTGCGTAGAAGAGAGATCGTCGATTATGCCGCGCCGTTCGGACCATAGCGAGACATCGCCATGCTCTCTGCGATGCTCGCATGCACGAAGCGCGCGTAAAAAAGAAAAGCCCCGAGATTTCGGGGCTTTTCTTTGCTTCTGGAGGCGCGAACCGGAGTCGAACCGGTCTAAACGGCTTTGCAGGCCGCTGCATAACCGCTTTGCTATCGCGCCGAAAGCGGACTGTCGAACCGTTTCTGGTTGCTGACGCAACGGTCCGCAGATTTCTGCGTTTGACGCTTCTTGCGGAGCATCAAACAAAAAGGGAAGCTTGGCTTCCCCCTGTGTTTGGAGCGGGAGACGAGTCTCGAACTCGCGACCTCAACCTTGGCAAGGTTGCGCTCTACCAACTGAGCTACTCCCGCATGAATCTGCACTGCTATTTGCTGCTATCGCAACGTACTGCTTACTGCAACACGTTGCTTGAAAATCTGGAGCGGGAGACGAGTCTCGAACTCGCGACCTCAACCTTGGCAAGGTTGCGCTCTACCAACTGAGCTACTCCCGCGTTTTTGCTTCTTTTCCCTAGCGTTTCGCGCTGTTTGTTAGCGCGTGCACCGGAGAAACGAGATTATGTAGAAGGCACCGAATCGTGTCAACTCTTTTTGTACGAGAGAACGAAAATTTCCGATCGCGCGCCGTTTCCATCACGCCATGCCGCCGCGCTCGCGAATCTGCGGCCACGCAAGCTTCATGTAGTACAGCATCGACCAGATCGTCAGGAATGCGGCGAGATAGATGAGCCACAACCCCCACACGCGCGTATCGATCACAAACGCGCCGAACGATAGCGGACCGTAGAACAGCAGCATCGGAATCGCGACCATCTGGCAGGCCGTCTTGAATTTGCCGAGCGAATTCACCGCCACGCTCTTCGATGCGCCGATCTGCGCCATCCACTCGCGCAACGCCGAAATTGCGATCTCGCGCCCGACGATCACGAGGGCGATCGCCGAATCGAGACGCGTGAGTTGCACGAGCACGAGCAGCGCGGCCGTCACCATCAGCTTGTCGGCGACGGGATCGAGAAACGCGCCGAATGCCGACGTCTGATTCCACTTGCGCGCGAGAAAGCCGTCGAACCAGTCGGTCAGCGCGGCGAGGATGAAGATCGTCGCGGCGGCGAGATTGCGATGCGCCGGGCTCAGCATCATGTCCGGCAGATAGAACACGCCCACGACGAGCGGGATCAGCACGATCCGCAGCCACGTCAGGAAAATCGGGAAATTAAACGGCATGGGGCAGGCGTTACGTTCTGAGATAAGAGATGCAATTGTGCCGGTTCACCGGACGAGCCACAAGCAACGCCCCGGCACCCGGCACAAGCGCGCCGCGGGCTCGCTCGTGGTCGCTGCCGGGCGCGATGCGCGCCGGCTCAATGCAATTGCCGGTAAATCTGCTCGGCGAGCGCGCGCGAAATGCCTTCGACGCTCGCCAGATCGTCGATGCTCGCCGCCACCACGCCGCGCAGGCCGCCAAAGCGCGCCAGCAGCCGCTGACGCCGCTTCGCGCCGACGCCTTCCAGTTCCTCCAGACGCGACGTCTGCCGCGTCTTGGCGCGCTTCGCGCGCATGCCCGTGATCGCGAAGCGATGCGCCTCATCGCGAATCTGAGCGACCAGCATCAGCGCCGCGCTCTCCTTGCCGAGTTCGAGCGACGGCCGGCCATCCGCGAACACGAGGGTTTCCAGCCCGACCTTGCGCCCCTCGCCTTTCGCGACGCCAACCAGCATGCCGAGATCCAGCCCGAGTTCGTTGAAGACCTGGCGCGCAATCTCAACCTGCCCCTTGCCGCCGTCGATCAGCACGATGTTCGGCAGCAGGCCGCCCGCAGCGACGGGTTCCGCGCCTTCGGACGTGACGGCGGGATCGGCGGCGGCTTCCGGTTGCAGCTCAGCCGCTTCGTCGTTCGCGTTCGCGGCGGCCTGCGCGACCATCTTCTCGTAGCGGCGCGTGAGCACCTGGCGCATCGCCGCGTAGTCGTCGCCGGGCGTGATGCCCGTGATGTTGTAGCGCCGGTATTCCGACGACTGCATCTTGTGATGGTGATAGACGACGCATGACGCCTGCGTCGCCTCGCCCATCGTGTGACTGATGTCGAAGCACTCGATGCGCAAATGCGCGAGATCTTCGCATTCGAGCGACAGCGTGTCGGCGAGCGAGCGCGTGCGCGATTGCTGCGAGCCCTGCTCCGACAGCAGGCGCGCGAGCGCGATCCTGGCATTCTGCTCGGCCATCGCGAGCCAGGCGCGCTTCTGGCCTTGCGGCTGACGCAGCAGCGTGACCTTGTGCCCCGCCTGCTCGACCAGCAGGTCGACGAGTTCGCGGCTCGCCGGCGCATGGCTGACGACGAGAACGGGCGGCACGCGGTTGCCAAGGTAATGCTGCGCGATAAACGCCTCGAGCACTTCGCTTTCGATGCCGTGGACGCGGCGCGGCTTCGCGCGGCCCGGACTGCCGGACGGCTCGTCGGACCCGGTCGAGTCGTCGGCTTCGTCGGTCGCTTGCGCGGTTTCATCGGCTTCTTCGCCGAGCTCCGCCTCGATATCGACCAATGCTGGCGGCAAAGTGTCGGCCGTCTCGCCGCCGTCTTCGAGCCCGCCTTCGTCCGCCGTCAGGGCGCTTTCGACATGCGCCGGGAAGTACGCCTTGTCGCCCAGATGCCGCCCGCCGCGCACCATCGCAAGGTTCACGCACACGCGCCCGCCAAGCGCGACGACGGCGAGAATATCGACGTCGCTGTCGCCGCCCACTTCGATGGCCTGCTGATGCAGCACCGTCGACAGCGAACTCATCTGATTTCGCACGGCAGCCGCCTGCTCGAACTTCAGCTTGCTTGCGAACGCGTGCATCTTCTGCTCGAGCTCCTTCATCACTTCCGATTGTCGTCCGAGCAGGAAACGCGATGCATTGGAAACGTCGCGTGCGTAGTCCTCTTCGCTGATCGCCGCAACGCAAGGCGCCGTGCATCGTCCGATCTGATGCAACAGACACGGCCGCGTGCGATTGTTGAACACGGAATCTTCGCAGGTGCGCAGTTGGAACACGCGCTGCAAGATCTGAATGCTCTCGCGCACGGCCCACGCGCTTGGGAACGGTCCGAAATATTGATTCTTCTTGTCGACCGAACCCCGGTAGTACGCCATCCGGGGAAACTGATGTCCAGTCAGCTTCAGATAGGGATACGACTTGTCGTCGCGAAACAGAATGTTGTAGCGCGGTGCCAATGCCTTGATGAGATTGTTCTCAAGCAACAGCGCTTCCGCTTCCGAGCGCGTGACCGTCGTTTCGATCTTCGCGATCCGCGACACCATCATCGCGATGCGCGGCGACAGCAGTGTCTTGGTGAAATAGCTCGACACGCGCTTTTTCAGGTCGCGCGCCTTGCCCACGTACAGCACCGCGCCGTGCGCATCGTAGTAGCGATAGACACCCGGCATGTGCGGCAGCTGGCGCAGCACCTTTTTCGGATCGAAGTCTTCGACGGCGGCGCCGGCTGCGTCGGACTTCGCGTCGGACTTTGCTTCAGACGCGGCCTCAGATGCGGCGGCAGATCCGGCAGCGGATTCGGGGACGTGTGAGGGATCGGGTCGGGTCATGCAGGATCGGGGCGCGCGTCGTGCGCTAACGGCGCGTCATGTGGGTGATGTGCTTGTCGGGTAGCCCGACTTTCTTGCGAAAGCCGGGCCCCCCGAGAACCGTACGTGCGAGTTTCCCCGCATACGGCTCAAATCTACAAACAAAGTTCTGTCTACGACAGAACCGGCTTAGTTACAACCAGCTTACCAGCGTGCACTTGCTGGTGACAGTGCGGGTGGAGCAGCACCCGATTCGACAGAGCGTCGGTACCACCATGCGTCCGATATTCCAGATGATGGTCGTGCCAGCCCGTCTCGTCCGTCAGCGCACAGCCACAATGCGCGCATAACCCGCCTTGTGACATATACAGCGTCGCCCACTGCTTTCGGTAGCGCATTTGTTCCCACATACGCCCCTGCCGCAAGGTTTCGCCATATTGCTCCCATTTCGGATCAAAAGGGTTGAACTCGCCCTTGATCCGCGTGTGCCGTTTGATAGCCATACCACTAAGCTGGTACAGCTCATTCAGCCCCCAACTGCCGTCTTCGCGTTCCGTACGAACCGCAAACACCCAGTGCCGTGCACCGATAGAGTGAAAGTACTTCTGTTTCACCCACACGGCGCTCTTTTGCGGGTGCCTCCGCTTCGACCACCGCCAGAGCTTCCGAAAAATCAGATGCTCCATGCGGCTGTACGTCTGCTTGGCTGAGACCGGACGGTGATACTGCGCCCATCCGCGCAACATCGGGTTAAGCAGTTGGATTAGATCCCCCTGCTTTGCCGTTTTGTTGCCGCTGATCGTTTCCGCCACCTTGCGATAGAACGCTTGCGCGTTCTTCTTGCTCGGCTTGATGAGCAGTTTTCCCGAGTACTTCCGGAAATTCCACCCAAGGAAATCGAAGCCGTCATCAATGTGAGTGACGCGCGTTTTTGCCTCAGACAGTTGCAAGCCCCGAACAGCGAGGAACGCTTCCACCCAAGGCCTGACCACGCTTTCCAGTATCTCTCGCGAGTCGCCGGTAATCACGAAGTCATCCGCGTATCGCACCACATTGACCTTCAACTTCTTGGCCTTGACGATCCCGAATTTCGCACCGAGGTGCGCAACCAGTTCACGTTCCAGCCCGTTCAGCGTCACATTCGCCAGCGTCGGGGAGATGATCCCTCCCTGCGGCGTACCGGCCTCAGTCGCCTGTAGCTGACCCTTGTAAATCAGGCCAGCCTTCAACCACTTCCGGAGAATTTCCCTGTCCATGGGGACATGGTTTTCCAGCCAGTCGTGGTTGATGTGGTCAAAGCAGCCTTTGATATCCGCTTCCAGTACCCATCGGGACGAATCCTTCCGGGACGTGCAAGCACGTACCTGACCCATAGCATCAGCCGTCGAACGGTTTATCCTGAACCCATAAGAGTTCGGGTCGCTCGTCGATTCCGACACTGGCTCCAGAGCCAGCAGATACAGGGCGTGCATCGCCCTGTCCCGCATGGTCGGGATGCCCAGCGGGCGCTCCTTTCCATTGGCCTTGGGGATAAAGACTCTCCGTAATGGCAGAGGCTTGTACCCGCGCCGCTTCAACCCACCGATGGCCTCCCACCGGCTTTCAGGCGAGTCCCACAGCTCGCGATCGACTCCCGCCGTTCGCGCACCTTGGTTCTGCGTAACACGTCGTACCGCATACAGCTTCGCGGACAACGTGCGAGTCAGCATCCGTTGCAGAGCTTTCACCCTGCGCCAGTCACTTTCCCGCGTCGCCTTCGCAATTCGAATCTGCATCCCTCTCACGTTCCGTTCAACCCGACGCCAATCGACAGCGTTCCAGTTGTCCGGCGCATGGGAAAGCGCAGACCCGGTCTTTCGACCAGATACTTTCATGCTGCTCTCCTACTTGGAAGAAGTCCCCAAGCAGAAGGCGCATCTCCCCCAGAGGGGCAGATACACCCCGCTGGGGAACAACAGACACCTAAACAGGAGCGCATGCGCCCCTATCTCGGACAAACACCTCAGTACGAACGAATGCGCTCGCACCTGACCAAGTTACTGAGGGTAGTCAGCCGCCTTGCGACGGTAGACCAGACGGAAGTCTGCCCGCTTTCGCGTGAGGTAATGTCGCAACCCCTATCCGGGCCATTACAGCCCGACATTCGCTTTTTCCGTCCTCCCATACCTGCACAATCATCAGCGTCCCTTGCGGTTCGCCTGCCAGCCAAACAACGGCTGGCAACCATACAGGCTTACCACGTTCCCGGCATGTCACACGACCGACGTAGGTTCTGCCTATCCCCCGGTGGCTTAACAACGACGTAGCCCAAATTCTAAGTGGACTAACCAGCCACGTACCTTTTGGTTAGAGCCCGGTGTTCAAGCAGCTTTGGCTCCTCACTGGTAACGAGGTTTATCAGCAGTTCACATACGTTAACCCTATCGGCCAGCCTAGCTCCTCGACCCCTTTGCTGCTAGGAGTGTCCAGACCAATCCCTCGCGGGAATGACCTGCCCGAAAAATCCGGAGGCTACATTGTCAGAAGAGCTTCACACCCCACCGTTGCCAGTGACGCATGTCTTCCTAGGCTACTGCTGGTCGTACAGCAGGTTCACTATCCCCGCCCTACAGCTGACGAGGCCAAACAATGACACACCGAGCTTCCGCTCGTATCGGTTCGCGAATCCATTGCCAGTGACGGCGCAGGAATTGCATACACCACCCCGCCCAGTCGGCGAAGATGAAGCCGCTGACGGGGCGGAACCTGATGGTAATCAGGTCAATGCAATGCGAGCCCTCGGAGAATGTGCTTCACCGAGACTCGTATGGACGAGACCCGGCAAACCTCTACCGGCTCTCGCTTCGCTACAAGAGATACCCCACTTCTGAGCAGTTGCGTCGAGGGACTCGCGCCCCTTCCCGATGCTCCGCGTGATATCTTCGCGACTGGTTAGGCTCATGTAGACGCCTCCTTTGCCGCTAGTCGATGCCCCTTACGTTGGGGCTACCCGGACACGAGCGTGCGTGTCGCACTAGAATCGCCAGTTTAGAACATTCCGTCCGCGCCCGAACCCAGGCGCCGCCATCATGTCCTCCGCTCCCACCCAGGCGCCCCAGCACACGACTATCGCGTGCGACATTTTCTGCGCGGTGATCGACAACTTCGGCGACATCGGCGTGTGCTGGCGACTCGCGCGGCAGCTCGCGGCGGAACATGGCTGGCAGGTCCGGTTGTTCGTCGACGATCTGCATGCGTTTCGCAAGCTCAATCCGGCCGTCGATGCGGGCCGCGCGCGGCAGGCGGTCGACGGTATCGTCATCGAGCACTGGCACGAGCCGGCGCATGCGGGCGACACTTTGCAGGTCGCCGACGTCGTGATCGAGGCCTTCGCGTGCGAGTTGCCGCACGCGTACATCGCGGCGATGGCGCGGCGCGAGCGCGCGCCCGTCTGGCTCAACCTCGAATATCTGAGCGGCGAAGACTGGGTCGCGGACTTTCATCTGCGGCCGTCGCCGCATCCGCGTTACGCGCTGATGAAGACGTTTTTCTTTCCGGGGCTCGGCAAGGGCACGGGCGGCGTGCTGAAAGAGCGTGATCTGGACGCGCGCCGCGCCGCGTTCGAAGCATCGGCGGATGCGCGCGCCGCATGGTGGCAGACTGCCACAGGCAGCGCACCGCCCGCGCCGGACGCCACCGTGATCTCGCTCTTCGCGTACGAAAACCCCGCCGTCGACAGCCTGCTCGAACAATGGCGCGACAGCGAGCGCGAAATCGTGCTGCTGGTGCCCGAGGGCCGCATTTCGGGCGCGGTCGCGCGCTTTTTCGGGCTGCCGTCATTCGCGGCGGGCGCGCAGGCGACGCGCGGCAGCCTGCGCGCGCATGCGCTCGCCTTCACCCATCAGGCGCGCTACGACGAACTGCTGTGGGCCAGCGACATCAACTTCGTGCGCGGCGAGGACTCGTTCGTGCGCGCGCAGTGGGCCGCGCGGCCGTTCGTCTGGCACATCTACCCGCAGGCGGACGACGCCCACTTGCCTAAGCTCGACGCGGCGCTCGCGCATTACGCGCAAGCCCTGCCCGCCGACGCGCGCGCCGCCCTTGCACGCTTCTGGCACGCCTGGAACGGCAACGGCAAGCCCGATTGGGCCGACTTCCAGCGCCATCGGCCGCAGCTCGATGCGCGCGCCGCGCAGTGGGCGCGCGAACTGGCGTCGATCGGCGATCTCGCGGGAAATCTGGCGGAATTCGCAAAAAGTCAGTTAAAATAAGCGGTTATCCAACGGCCGACGACGCAAGCGCGGCACGATGACACCGGTGCGGCACCCTCGCGGCACCGGCGGCGGATCGACCCTCCGCCGTCGCAACGGTGTCAGCCCGTGTCACACGCGTACGCGCCCGCTTCGGGTAAAAGAAGCAGACGGACAAAGCACGGGACGGAGCATTTCAACGCCGCTCCCGCACACACCGGCCCCGCTCACCGCGCAAACCAGTTTGGTCCACCGTTTTCGGTGTCGAACGCGCGCCGGGCGCCGAACGCGCTTACGCCGTATGCCGTTGAGCAAAAGTTGAAGCACCTATTCTCGTACAGGACAGTTTTATGAAGATCGCTCAAGAACTCCGCACCGGCAACGTGGTGATGATCGGCAACGACGCAATGGTCGTGCAGAAGGCCGAGTACAACAAGTCGGGCCGCAACGCCGCCGTCGTCAAGATGAAGTTCAAGAACCTGCTGACGGGCGCGGGCATGGAAACCGTGTACAAGGCAGACGACAAGTTCGACGTGGTCGTGCTCGATCGTAAGGAAGTGACGTACTCGTACTTCGCCGACCCGATGTACGTGTTCATGGACGCCGACTACAACCAGTACGAAGTCGAAGCCGAAATGATGGGCGACGCGCTCAACTACCTCGAAGACGGCATGGGCTGCGAAGTCGTGTTCTACAACGAGAAGGCCATCTCGGTCGAACTGCCCACCACGCTCGTGCGCGAGATCGTCTACACGGAACCGGCTGTCAAGGGCGACACGTCGTCGGGCAAGGTTCTGAAGACGGCCAAGCTGAACACCGGTTTCGAACTGCAAGTGCCCCTCTTCTGCAACATCGGCGACAAGATCGAAATCGACACTCGCACGAACGAATACCGCAGCCGCGCGTAAGTTTGAATCGCGCCGCGCGGCAATCATCTTAAGCCCTGACTCACACAGGGCTTCGAATAAAAAAGCGCCCGCATGGGCGCTTTTTCTTTTTTTTCGCGACCGTGTATGGTTGTGGAAATCTTTACCGGCCAAGCATGCAATTTTGCCAAGCCGGCGCGCGCGTCCGTACCCGTCTGTGTCCTTTTGGCCCTGCGTTTACACGGGTTTTTCGATTTTTCGAGTGTTGGCACGTCTTCTGCTTGACGAATATTTCAGGCCTTCGTGGCTTGCGTTCATCAGGAAACAAGGGAGGTGTGCCATGAACAACGATATCGCTGAGGGCAAGTGGAAACAGCTGATCGGCAAGGCGAAAACCGCGTGGGGCGAACTTACGGACGACGAGCTGACCAAGGCAGAAGGCCGTGCCGACAAGCTGGCGGGCCTGATCCAGGAGCGCTACGGCAAAACGCGCGACGAAGCGGAACTCGAAGTGCGCCGTTTCTTCGACAGCAATCGCGACGTGTGATCGGACCGCGATCGGTCGGACCGCGATCGGTCGGGCCGCGATCGGTCGGGCCGCGAGTGGCCGGCTCGCAAGCGACCCGCCGCGTTCAGACCGCTGCATGCTAACTGGAGCATTGGCTGCTCAAGCCCACTTACCCAGCGCCCGCGCATTCGGCATCGCCCACGGCGAGCCGAGCGTCGGGCACCCGTCCATCTGAACAGTTGCGCTCGTTATGCCACATGCCCTGATTGTCGAAGACGATCCCAATAGCCTGTCAGGCCTGTCCGCGATTCTCGCCGCCGACGGTTTCTCCGTCGACACGGCGATCACGCTCTCCGAAGCGCGCGCAGCCCTGACACGCTTTATTCCCGACGTCGTGCTGGTCGACCTGAATCTGCCCGACGGCAGCGGGCTCGACCTGCTTCAGCATTTGCCTGCACAACCGCCCGGCGGCGCCTTGCCCGTGATCGTGATGACGGGCAACGCCACCGTCGAGAGCGCGATCGAAGGCCTGCGTCATGGGATCTGGGACTATCTGCTGAAGCCCGTGAACATTCCGCGGCTGCGCAGCCTGCTCGCGCGCATTCCGCGTCCTTACGAACTGACCGAGGAAGTGCAGACGCTGCGCACGAAGCTGCGGCGCATGGGCCGCTTCGGCCCAATGATCGGCCGCAGCGGCGCGATCCAGCATATCTACGATTCGATCGAGCACATCGCGCCGACGGAAGCCGCCGTGCTGATTTCGGGCGAAACGGGCACTGGCAAGGAAATCGCCGCGCGCACGCTGCACGAGATGAGCCGCCGCCGTAAAGGGCCGTTCGTCGTGCTCGACTGCCGCTCGGCGCAGGCCGCGAGCGGCGGCCGGCCGCTGGAGAGCCTGCTGCTCGGCCACGAACGCGGCGCGTTCGGCGGCGCGGAACAGCGCGAACCCGGCCTGTTCGAGCAGGCGAGCGGCGGCACGCTCTTCATCGACGAAATCACGCTGTTGCCGCGCGCGCAGCAGGAAGCGCTGCTGAACGCGCTCGATTCGCAGACGTTCATGCGCGTCGGCGGCACGAATCAGGTGGCGACCGACTTCCGGCTGATCGCGTCGACGCGCAAGTTGCCGCGCTCGGCCGTCGCCGATGGCAGCCTGCATCAGGATCTCGGCTTGCGGCTCGAAGCCGCTGCGCTGTCGCTGCCGCCGCTGCGCGAACGCGGCGATGATCCTGCCCTTTTCGCGCAGGCGCTCGTCGACGAACTGAACGACGAAGCGAACGCGCGCGGCGTCGCCGACGCAACCAAGCTGATCGCGCCGAGTTTCATCCGCGAATGTCTTGCGTACGAGTGGCCGGGTAACGTGCGCGAGTTGCAGGACCGCGTGCGGCGCGCCTATCACGCTTCCGGCGACATGCTGGAGACGCTGCGCGCCGCCGAGGGCAACGGCGCCGGCGGCCGCGATCTGAACGGCGGTCGCGTGCAGGTGACGGTGGGCACGCCGCTCGCCGACGTCGAAGAGATGCTGATTCGCGCGACGCTCGACGCTGTCGGGGGCACGCGACATCGCGCCGCTTCGCTGCTCGGCATCAGCCCGAAGACGCTCTACAACAAGCTGCAGCGGATGCGGTTGAACTGAGCGCTGCGCGCGCTGCGAACACTGGCCGTAGCGTTCATCGTCTGCAAAAGAAAAGGACGGGGGCAGTTCACGACCCCGTCCTTTTTGCCTGCGATGGCGTCGCCACGATCAACCCGCCGCGAACACCGCGCGCAACAGCGCCTGCGCCTGCTGATACTGGGGCTCGGCGGCAAGCTTCGACCACGACAGCGCCTTGCCGCGCGGACGCATCCGCTTCAGGCGCCGCTTCGATTCCTTCGACGGCGCGAAACGCAGCGCATCCAGAACCTTCTCCGCTTCTTCGGGCTGATTGCAGATTAGCACCATATCGACGCCCGCTTCGAGCGCGGCCGTTGCTGCTTGGGTCAGCGTGCCGCCCTGGCGCGCCGCCTCCATCGACAGATCGTCGCTGAATATCGCGCCCTCGAAACGCAGCCTCTTGCGCAGGACGTCCTGAATCCAGACGCGCGAAAATCCCGCCGGCTTGCTGTCGATTTTCGGATAGATCACATGCCCCGGCAGCACCGACGCCAGCGAAAGCCCCAGCCAGTCGTACGGCGCGACGTCTTGCTTGAGGATTTCATCGAGCGTGCGTTCGTCGACGGGCACCGCGACGTGCGAGTCCGCCGTCGCGAAACCGTGCCCCGGAAAATGCTTGCCGCAGTTCGCCATGCCCGCGAGCGCGAGACCGTGGTTGAGGCTCTTCGCGAGCATCGTCACGACGCGCGGATCACGATGGAACGCGCGGTCGCCGATCACCTGCGAGTGGCCGTAGTTCAGATCGAGCACGGGCGTGAAGCTCATGTCGATGCCGCAAGCGCGCAATTCCGACGCGAGAATGTAGCCGACAGCCGTCGTCACCTTGGTCGCGTGCAGCACGTCGTCGTCCCACAGCGCGCCGAGCTTGCCCATCGCGGGCAGCACGGTGAAGCCATCGGTGCGAAAGCGTTGCACGCGCCCGCCTTCATGATCGACGGCAATCAGCAGATCGTCGCGGACATCGCGGATCGCGTCCGTCAGCGCGACCAGTTGCGCGCGGCTTTCGAAGTGGCGCGCGAACAGGATCACGCCGCCCGTCATCGGATGCGCGAGGCGGCGCTCGTCGTCGGCGTTCAGTGTCTTGCCCACGACATCGAGCATTACCGGGCCGGGAGTCAGGTTCATCAGGTCCATGACAGAGAAGAAAAAAGCGTGCGCTTGCAGGCGCACGGCGTTGAACGGCGTTACGCCGACGGATGGGGCAAATCGGGCGCCTCGGGTGCTTCGGATGTTTCGGCGATCACAAACGACACCGCGTAGTCGCGCTCGTCGGACAACGTCACACGCGACGTAATGCCACGCTCGGCCAGCCAGGCGGCCAGTTCGCCCGACGCCACGCAGGTCGGGCGGCCGCTCGGCTCGTTGAGCGTCTGCAGCGCGCGCCATGTCATCGGCCAGTGCATGCCCAGTCCGATCGCCTTCGAGAACGCTTCCTTGACGGAGAACCGCGTGGCCAGAAACGCGAGGCCGCGCGCCCGCGAGCGCGCATTGCGCGCGTGATAGATGCGCAGTTCGTCGGGACCGAGCACTTTCTCCGCGAAGCGCCCGTGGGTGCGCTCCATCACCGCCGCGACGCGGCTCACCTGAACAATGTCGGTGCCGATGCCGTAGATCGCCATAAGCGTGCCGCTACGCGCGTGCCGCGAGACGCGCGGCGACCATGATTGCCTTCATCTCGCGCACGGCATTGTCCCAGCCCGCGAAAATCGCGTGTGCAACGATCGCGTGACCGATATTCAGTTCGACGATGCCTTCGATGGCCGCGATTGGCTGGACATTCGTGTAATGCAAGCCGTGGCCCGCGTTCACTTTCAGGCCCAGCGACGCGCCAAACTCCACGCCGCGCGCGACGCGCTCGAACTCGCGCTGCTGCTCGCTTGCGTCGTGCGCTTCCGCGTAGGCGCCCGTGTGCAGCTCGATCACGAGCGCGCCCGCTTCGTGCGCGGCGCGAATCTGCGCTTCGTCGGCGTCGATGAAAAGCGAGACCCGCGAGCCCGCGTCGGCCAGTTGCTTGCACGCGGCGCGTACCGCCTCGAAATGCCCGACGACATCGAGCCCGCCTTCCGTCGTCAGCTCCTGACGCTTTTCCGGCACGAGACAGACATCGTGCGGCCGCACCTCGCAGGCGATGTCGAGCATTTCCTGCGTCACGGCGCATTCGAGATTCATGCGCGTCTTCAGCTGCGGGCGCAACGCGCGCACGTCAGCGTCGACGATATGCCGGCGGTCTTCGCGCAGATGCAGCGTGATCGCGTCGGCGCCCGCTTCTTCCGCCTGCAGCGCGGCGCGGATCGGATCGGGATACGACGTGCCGCGCACATTGCGCAGCGTAGCGACGTGATCGATATTCACGCCGAGGTCAATCACATTAGGAGACGTCAGGAAGAAGCTCATAAGTTCTGCAAGTCGATCAGGATCTGGCGCGTCGCGAGCGGCGTGCCGCCCAGATAGGTGTTGAGCAAAAAGCGCATCAGCGTCTTGCTTTGCGCGACGGTCTGCGTGCGATGGTAATCGTCCTGTTCCATGTCGAGCAAGGTTTGACCGCTGACCACGGGCCAGTTCGACGGATAGTCGTCGGACGCCTCGCGCACGCCGCGTTCGGGATCGAACACGTAGCGCCCTTCGGGCATCACGGCCTTGCGCGCCACCGTGCGATTGAGCGACATCGCGTAGCCGGTTTCGCGCAGCAGCACGCGCTCGAACGAGCGCAGCACCTGTACGGGCGGCTCGTCGTGCGCAAGACGCGTCAGCGTGACGACGTAGTGATGAAACAGTTGCGGATGCGGATCTTCACGGGCGAGGAACTTCACGAGCAGCTCGTTCACGTAGAAGCCGCACAGCAGCGCGTCGCCCGCCAGCGGCAACATCCCGCCGACCCATTCGGCGCCCGTCAGCGTACGCATTTCCGATTTGCCCGACCAGGCAAGCGACAGCGGCTGGAACGTCTGCAGCACGCCCCGCAAAGCGGAGTGCGGACGCTTGGCGCCCTTCGCGATGAGCGCGATCCGGCCGTGATCGCGCGACAGTACGTCGATGATCAGACTGGTTTCGCGGTACGGATAACTGTGCAGCACGAACGACGGCTGCTCGGTGATGCGAAATTCGGACGCAGGTGCGCGCGGTACGCGCGAAACCGGGCGGCGCGACGCGGTCTTGCGCGGCGGCGCATCGGCTTGTCCGGCGGCTTCGCCGCTGCCGGCCTCATCGGATTCGTCGCGCCCGGCGCGCGGCACGCTGCGCCTGGACGAGCGCGCCGTCCGCACGGGCGTGGCACGTGGCGGCGGCGCGAAATCGTCAGGGTCGCCGTCGGCGATGGCTTCGTCTGCCGGTGTCATCCACGCGTCAGGCTGGCTGTCCGTTGCGCCGTCACTCGTAACCATAGGCACGGAGTCCGGCTTCGTTGTCGGCCCAGCCACTCTTCACCTTGATGAACGTTTCGAGATACACGGGGCCGTCGAACAGCTTCTCCATGTCGAGGCGCGCTTCCGTGCTGATCTGCTTCAGCTTCGAGCCTTTCTGGCCGATGATCATCGCCTTGTGCGTATCGCGCTCGACCAGAATCGTCGCGAAGATGCGCCGCAGCCGGCCTTCCGTTTCAAACTTGTCGATCAGCACCGTGCTCGTGTACGGCAGTTCGTCGCCCGTCCAGCGGAAAACCTTTTCACGCAGGATTTCAGCGGCGAGAAAACGCTCGCTGCGATCGGTCAGGTCGTCTTCGCCGTAAATCGGCTGGCCTTCCGGCAGATACGGCTTGACGGTCGCGAGCAGCCGCTTGATGTCATCGGGATTCTTCGCCGACAGCGGCACGATTTCCTTGAACTCGCGCAACGCGCTCATCTGCTGCATGAACGGGAACAGCGAGTCCTTGTCGCCGACACGATCCAGCTTGTTCGCGATCAGCAGCGTCGGCGCGGAGGCCGGAATCAGGTCGAGCACCTTCTGGTCGTCGGGTCCGAAGCGGCCGGCCTCGATCACGAACAGGACGGCATCGACGGATGTCAGCGTCGACGTGACGGCGCGATTGAGCGAGCGATTCAGCGCGCCGCTGTGGCGTGTCTGAAAACCGGGGGTATCGACGAAAATGTACTGCGCGTCGTCGATCGTGTTGATGCCAGTGATGCGATGGCGCGTAGTCTGCGCCTTGCGCGACGTGATACTGACCTTCTGGCCGACGAGGGCGTTCATCAGCGTCGACTTGCCGACGTTCGGGCGGCCGACGATCGCGACCATGCCGCAGCGAAAACCAGTGGGAGTGGGAGCGTTCATATTCGTACTACGGCAGGTTCGTGTGGACGCGCGTCGGTGACGCCGCGTTCACGTCGGATTGCGTTCAATGACCAGCATCGGCGACGCGCGTGTGCACCGCGCCGCTCACGCCGGATTCGAGATCGCCCGCGTTCGCGCCGGGCGCGATGTCGCGAGCGCGGGGCGCGGGTTTGTCCGCGCCGCGGATGTTGGTGTTGTCGGCGGGCTTGTCTGCGAGCTTGTCGGCCGGCTTTTCGTGGCCGGGCTTGTCCGCCGCGCGCACCGGGCGTTCGGCCCTGTCGGCGCGCTCGGCCTTGTCGGCGGCCGCAAGTTCCTGGCTGTACTCCACGTGCGCCGCGCGTATCACGGCGAGCGGCGCGGCCGTCGCCGCAGCGGCCTGCGCAGCCGACGGCACATCGGGCATGGCCTGCCTGGCCTCGGCGCGCGCTGCACGCTCAACCTTTCGATGATCCGGCGTGCGCAGATCGAGCGCGCCCTGCACGCCCGTCACACCCGGCACGATTTCGGCCTCGGCGTGCTTGGCGGCCCGCGCGCCCTTCGAGCGCTTCGGCTTGGCGACCACGGCGGGCGCTGCCGCCATCACTTCGTCGAGCGCCTTCTTCGCTGCCGCCTGTTCCGCCGCGCGGCGGCTCGCGCCCGAACCGGAAACCTTGACGTCCAGCTTGGGCACCGTGCATTCGACTTCGAACTGCTGATTGTGCGCCGCACCATGCGTTGCGACGACGGTGTAAGTCGGCAGCGGAATCTTGTGACCCTGCAGATATTCCTGCAAAAGCGTCTTGGCATCCTTGCCGAGCGTGCGCGGATCGATGTGATCGAGGATCGGCACGTACAGTCGCTTGATGACCGTCTGCGCGGCATCGAAGCCGCCGTCGAGGAAAATCGCACCGAGAATCGCTTCCAGCGTATCGGCGAGGATCGACGGGCGGCGGAAGCCGCCGCTGCGCAATTCGCCTTCGCCGAGCCGTAAGCCTTCGGAGATATTCAGGGCCTGAGCAATTTCGTACAGAGACTGCTGCTTCACGAGATTGGCGCGAACGCGGGACAGATCGCCTTCGTCGAGCTTGCCAAATCGTTGGAACAAAAGCGCAGCCACCGCGCAGTTCAGAACGGAATCGCCGAGAAATTCCAGCCGCTCGTTATGCGTGGCACTGTGACTGCGATGAGTTAAAGCTTGGCGCAGCAATTCCGCATTGCGAAATTCGTAGCGCAACCGGCTTTCCAACGGAGATAGGGGCATGTGCAGAGTATAACGCGGGCGCATGGAGGGGCGGAGAGAGTGACTCTCGCGGCCCTGGCGCCGAAAAAGCGTGTTGTAGCGACGTTACCGCGCGTTCTTAAAGTAGCGTGATAACACGCCTCGCCAATTGCGTGACGTGTTGCGCGGCTTCAGCGCGCGCCGTCATGCCGACGCGCGCAGTGCGATCAGTGAAAACCACCGATGCGTTTCAGGTTGCTGAAGTTCATCCAGATGAAGAACGCGCGACCGACGACGTTGTTGTCCGGCACAAAGCCCCAATAGCGGCTGTCGGCACTGTTGTCGCGGTTGTCGCCCATCATGAAGTAGTTGCCAGGGGGCACCTTGCACGTGACGCCGCGCGCATCGTACTGACAGTTATCGCGATAAGGAAAATCTTCTGCACCGACGATGAACGGCGGCACGGCCGGGTTATTGAGAATCCGGTTCTTGCGGCCGTCGAGATCCTCGTCGAACTGCTTCGCGTAGCCGATGCGCTCGTCGTCGAAGTAATCGGGCAGCGGCGTTTCCGGCACGGGCTTGCCGTTGATCGTGAGCTTCTTGTCCTGATACGAGACGACGTCGCCGGGCAGGCCGATCACGCGCTTGATGTAGTCGACCGACTCGTCCTTCGGATAGCGGAACACGACGATGTCGCCGCGCTGCAGCGGGTGGCCATCCGTCACCTTCGTATTCGTGATGGGCAGACGGATGCCGTAGTCGTACTTGTTCACGAGGATGAAGTCGCCGACCAGCAGCGTCGGCACCATCGAGCCCGACGGAATCTTGAACGGTTCGACCACGAACGAGCGCACCACGAATACGACGAGAATCACCGGAAAAAAGCTCGCCGTGTATTCGAGCCACCACGGCTGACGCAGCTTTTCCTCACGCAGACGCGCGCGCGTGGCGGGTGCGTTCTCGTCGGCAAAGCGCTCGCCGATGCGCGCCTGCTGATTGTCGAACTCGGCGACGGCCGCGTCCGCCGCACGGCGCCGTTTCGGCAGGAAAACCAGTTTGTCCGCGACCCATGCCACGCCCGTGATAACCACGAGCACAAAAAGAATCAGCGCAAAATTCATAACGTTCCAGTTGTTAGTCTTATTTGTCTTCGACGCGCAGAATCGCGAGGAAAGCCTCTTGCGGAATCTCGACGGACCCGACCTGCTTCATTCGCTTCTTACCTTCTTTCTGCTTTTCCAACAGCTTCTTCTTACGCGTAATGTCGCCGCCGTAGCACTTGGCCAGAACGTTCTTACGCAGCGCCTTGATGTTCTCGCGCGCGATGATGTGCGCGCCGATCGCCGCCTGAATCGCCACGTCATACATCTGGCGTGGAATGATTTCGCGCATCTTCGCCGCCACTTCGCGGCCGCGATATTGGCTCTGCGAACGGTGCACGATCACCGACAACGCGTCGACCTTGTCGCCGTTGATCAACATGTCGACCTTGACCACGTCCGACGCGCGATATTCCTTGAACTCGTAGTCCATCGACGCGTAGCCGCGCGACACCGACTTCAGGCGGTCGAAGAAATCGAGCACGATTTCGCCCATCGGGATTTCGTACGTCAGCTGAACCTGGCGGCCGTGGTACTGCATGTTGATCTGCACGCCGCGCTTTTGCGTACACAGCGTGATCACCGTGCCGACATAGTCTTGCGGCATGTACAGGTTTACGGTGACGATCGGCTCACGCACTTCTTCGATCTTCGACGGGTCCGGCATCTTGGCCGGATTCTCGACCATCACGGTCGTGCCGTCGCGCTGCACGACCTCATAGACGACGGTCGGCGCCGTCGTGATCAGGTCCATGTCGAACTCGCGCTCCAAACGTTCCTGGACGATCTCCATATGAAGCAGACCGAGGAAGCCGCAACGGAAGCCGAACCCGAGCGCTTGAGACACTTCCGGCTCGTACATCAGCGAGGCGTCATTGAGCTTGAGTTTTTCCAGCGATTCGCGCAGCGCGTCGTACTGGTTGGCCTCGACCGGATAGAGACCGGCGAACACCTGCGGCTTCACTTCCTTGAAGCCCGGCAGCGGCTCAGGCGCGGCGTTCTTGACGGTGGTGACCGTGTCGCCGACCTTTGCTGCCGTCAGCTCCTTGATGCCCGCGATGATGAAGCCCACCTGCCCGGCCGACAGCGACTCGAGGTTTTTCGACTTCGGCGTGAACACGCCCAGGTGTTCGACGGGATATTCCGCGCCCGTGGCCATCAGACGGATGCGATCCTTCGGACGCAGCGTGCCATTGACGATGCGCACCAGCATCACGACGCCGACATAGTTGTCGAACCACGAGTCGATGATCAGCGCCTGCAGCGGGTCGTCCGCGTTGCCCTTGGGGGGCGGCACTTTCGCGATCAGCGCTTCGAGCACGTCTTCGACGCCCATGCCCGTTTTCGCGCTGCACGGCGTGGCGTCCGTTGCGTCGATGCCGATCACGTCTTCGATTTCAGCGATCGCGTTTTCCGGGTTCGCGGCCGGCAAGTCGATTTTGTTCAGCACGGGCACGACTTCGACGCCCAGTTCGATAGCCGTGTAGCAGTTGGCGACCGTCTGCGCCTCGACGCCCTGACTCGCGTCGACGACCAGCAGCGCGCCTTCGCACGCGGACAGCGAACGGCTGACTTCGTACGAGAAGTCGACGTGCCCCGGCGTGTCGATCATGTTCAGGTTGTAGAGCTTGCCGTCGCGCGCGCGGTACGACAGTGCGGCCGTTTGTGCCTTGATGGTGATGCCGCGCTCGCGTTCGAGATCCATCGAGTCGAGCACTTGTGCTTCCATCTCGCGGTCCGACAGACCGCCGCAAATCTGGATGATGCGATCGGCGAGCGTCGACTTGCCATGGTCGATGTGCGCAATGATCGAAAAGTTACGAATATGATCCATTCAGTGCCGATCAAGCGAAAAAGGCGCGCTCTGACGATAGCGGAGCACGCCTTGTAAGTAAGTGAAAAACCTGTCTATTTTAGCCGAAAAGGGGGTCGCCGGGCGCGTCTTGCGGGCGGCGGGAGTTATTCGCGCTATCGGCGGTGCTAATGGGCTTGCTAGCGGGCGGCCGAGTGGGCGTGGGATTGCGCGACACGCCCGCGCGTTGACGATTCGACGCTGCATCCTGCCGTGGCGTCAGCGTCCTGCCGGATGAGCGGCCAGCGCGGAACGCACGCGCGCCTCGTCCAGATGGTAGTGACACAGCTCGACGCCCTCGAAAACCAATACGGGCACCCACTCGTTGTAGCGCGCTTCCAGCGAAGCGTCGGCGTCGATGTCGATCACTTCGAGCTGCACACCGAATTCGACCAGCAAAGGCTCGAGCGCGGCGCGCATGTCGTCGCAGAGGTGGCACCACGTACGTCCATAAAGCGTCAGCGATGCCATCCCGCTCACTTCGTGCTTACTTCGCCGCGCGCGGGCGCACGGGTACGAACTGCGTGTTCTCGCCGCGACGAACGAGCAGCGCGACCATCTTCGACGGATCGAGATGCGCGGTAACGTCGTCGAACTGCTTCGCGCTCGTGATGTCCGTATCGCCGACGCGCAGGATGATGTCGCCGCGCTGCAGCCCGACGCGCACAGCCGGACCGTCGACGGCATCGACCTGCACGCCGTTGCGCAGCTTGAGCGACTTCATCTGCTCAGCGGGAATGTCGCTGACGGCAATACCCAGTGAATTCGACGCGCGCGGCTTCGGCGTAGGCGCCTTCTTCTGGTCCACCTTTGCGGTCTTGTCCGGCTGCATTTCGGCCACCGTCACCGGCACGTCGCGCGTCTGCCCCTTGCGCCACAATGTGATCGTCGCCTTCGTGCCCGGCTTCGTGTCGCCCACCATGCGCGGTAAATCCGTCGCCGTGTCGACGTTGTGCCCGTTGAATTTCAGGATGATATCGCCCGGCTGCACGCCTGCCTTGTCGGCCGGTCCGCCCGGCTCGACGCTGCTGACCAGCGCGCCCTGCGCCTTCGGCAGACCGAGCGAATCGGCGACGTCCTTCGTCACTTCGCCGATTGCGACGGCAATCCGGCCGCGTGTGACCTTGCCTGAGGTCTTCAGCTGATCGGCCACGCGCATCGCCTCGTCGATGGGAATCGCGAACGAAATGCCCATGAAGCCGCCCGTTCGGCTGTAGATCTGCGAGTTGATGCCGATGACTTCGCCCTGCATGTTGATCAACGGGCCGCCGGAGTTGCCGGGATTCACGGCCACATCGGTCTGGATAAACGGCAGATAGTCACCCGTGTCGCGCCCCTTCGCGCTGACGATGCCCGCCGTCACCGTGTTCTCGAGGCCGAACGGCGAGCCGATTGCGACGACCCATTCGCCGACGCGTACCTTGTTCGAGTCGCCGATCTGCACCGTCGGCAGGTTCGACGCGTTGATCTTCACGACGGCCACGTCTGTGCGATCATCGACGCCGATCAGCTTGGCCTTGAACTCGCGCTTGTCGGTGAGCGTGACGTAAATGGTGTCGGCGTCGTCGATCACGTGCGCGTTCGTCATCACGTAGCCATCTTGCGACAGGATGAAGCCCGATCCGACGCCGCTGTTCTGCTCAGTGTCGCTGCCGCTATCGGGCGACTGGTCCTGGTCGCTGCCGCCGCCGCGCGGCGAGTTGGGCGCGCCCGGCGATTGCGGCGACTGCGGCGAATTGGGCATCGGAATGCCGAAGAACCGCCGGAAGAACTCCGACATGTCGCCGTCGTCCATGCCGGGCGGCAGGCCGCGCGTGGAATTCGAGACCTTCGCCGTCGTGCGGATGTTGACGACGGCCGGTCCGACCTTGTCGACAAGATCGGTGAAATCCGGCAGGTTGGCGGCGGACGCCGCCGACGCCGAATGCGGCGCAAGCGGCAGACAAGCCACCAGCAGAGCGGCCGCGAAGAATTTACGCACCGAAAAAGTCGTCATGTCGTAGCGAACCGAAGGATTACCGGGAAGGCTTGTATTCTATGGCAGCCGCAAATTGCTGCAACGTGGTCTGAGGCACTTCCCCGAGCAACGTGATCCAGAAATCGCCGCGCCGCTTGACGAGTACATGCGTGGCGCCGTTGCTCCCCGCTCCTTCCTTACGCGTGCTTTTCTCGACGGGCTCGACGAAGATCGACAGCGCGGCGAGACCGTCGGAGAACACCATCTGGTCGACGGGAATAGGCGGATTGGACGGATCGGCTGCTGCCATTGGCCGGCGCAGCTCGCGAATCTTGTGGAACCCTGCGACGGGCGACGTGATCTGCCAGCCCTGCGCTTCCATATCGACGGGTTCGACGGGCGGATGCACGACCGTCCAGCCCGCGGTGTTCTTGATGCCTGTGGCAATCGGCGCCTTGTCGGCGGGCACGCCGATGCGGATCTGCGAAAACGACATCTGTTCGAGCACCTGGCCGCTCGGATCGAGCGTCTGCGCGCGCAGCAGCAGACCCGTTTTGGTGTCGGCCCACAGCTTGTACGCGAAGCGGTTCGCGTCCTTCGGATCGAGCTCGATCACCTGACTGTCAAGCCCGGCCACGCGGTCCGTGGCGAGCATTTTCGGCTCGTAGACGGCGAGCACCTGCTCGCCGCTCGCCGACAGCAGCGCCGGGAACGAGTCCTTGTTCTGGCGTTTCTCGACGACACACAGATGCCGCTCCGGCACGAACGTGTACAGCTCGTCGTTATGGCGAAGCATCTTGCGCGGCTTGCCGTCGAGGCTTTCGAGCGACTCGAATTCGCCGTCGTTGCGTGTCGCGTAGTGGGAGATGCGAGAAGACTGAACGAAGTTGCCCCGCTGGTAGACGAACGCGCCCTCGTAATTTTGCTGCTGGGCGGCCTGATGAATCCGGTTTAGCAGTTCCGCCGCGCTGTGCCGGGCGGCAGGGTCGTCGGTTTGCGCGAAGCCATGCGACGTGATGGACAACATCACGGCTGCGCAGAGCAGAAATGCCGGTAGCCGCCCCCAATTAGTCGTTTTTTTCAACCGCAGACTCTGCATCAGACTATTGGCCCTGAGTGGTCAGGGAGGCCGCGCGAATCAGCGACGCCGAGCCCGACACGACGGGCTGCAGGCCGAACTGCTGATGCGCTTCCAGATATTGGTCGAGGTTCGCGTCGCGGATAATGTTGCCCTCCGGCACGTTGGCCTGCGCGGTGGTCGCGACGGGCATGGACGCCATTGCGACACGCTGCATCGAGTCCGAACGCGACGCGACCTGCGTGACGCCTGCGCCCGTGTTCACGCCTTGCAACTGCGGCATCACGATCCAGGTGAGCGTTGCCGCGGCGGCCGCCACGGCAAACGCCGGAACGACGCGACGGCGCAGCGCCAGCAGACGGCGTGCAGCGGGCACGGCGGCTGGCGCGAGCACATGTGCCTCGCTCTCGAAGCGCGCCGAGAATCCGCTCAAAAACGCGCTGCTTGTAGCCGGGCTAACGGCCAGATCGTCGGAACGCAGCGCATCGCCGATCAGGTGATAGCACGACCAGGCCGCGCGATCGTGATGATCCAGCTCGGCCAGAATTGTGTTCGGATGCTCGCTGTCGAACAGTTCACCGTCGACGAAAGCCGACAGACGCTCGCCACGCGAGCTTGCTTGCGCATTTGTTTGCATTGGCATCGAAACCGACCCCATGATGCTCCCCATCTTTACAGACACCCCGTAGTGACACCACCTAACCCAGATACTGCGCCGCCGTCCGCGAGGATGACTGGTTGCCGTGATCAAACAGCCTTCACCAGCGCTTACCCTCGGGTGTGTCAAGCAGCGGACGCAATTTTGCCGCAATGGCTTCGCGAGCGCGGAAAATTCTTGATCTGACGGTGCCGATCGGGCAGCCCATCATCTCAGCGATTTCCTCGTAGCTCAGACCTTCAATTTCACGAAGAGTTATGGCGGTGCGCAGCTCTTCCGGTAAAACCGCCATCGCAGCATTGACCGTCTCAGCGATCTGTTTGCTCATCAACATCGACTCGGGCGTGTTGATATCCCTTAGTTGGTCGGCATCCGAGAAAGTTTCAGCTTCTTCAGCATCTGCTTCGGTCGACGTCGGCGCGCGCCGGCCCTGGGTAGCAAGGTAATTTTTTGCCGTATTGACGGCAATCCGGTACAACCACGTATAAAACGCGGACTCGCCGCGGAATTGCGGCAGCGCCCGATATGCCTTGATGAAGGCATCCTGGGCCACGTCCTCGACCTCGGCGGGGTCCCGCACGAGGCGCGAGATCAGCCGGATGATCTTGCGGTGGTATTTCGAGACCAGAAGCTCGAACGCAGCCTTATCGCCATTCTGGACGCGTTCTACCAGCACCTGATCAATTTCTTTTTCGCTCACCTGATAAATCCGTTAACTTTTGCGCGTGTAGCGGGGCACCATTGTAGCGTCCCCTTCAACGCGCCACGTTACGTGCGTAACACGGTTACAGTCTTTACAGTGACGGCGCGGGGCCGCGCGACAGACCGCTCAGCCACGTCAGAACACGTGCGCGCTGCGCCTTGCGAGCACCGCCAGTTGCCGGAAGGCGTCGCGCCCGAGCATGTCCGCGACGATCAGGAGCCGATGGACTCGACCGCCGTCTTCCTCGATGTACAGCATCAGAAGGCTGTCGCTCCACTGGCTGCATCCTGCGATACGGCCTTGTACGCGCAATATTCCCGCCCGGCACCAGACCGTCAGCCCTTCCGACCCGATTTTAAGCGCGCCGGGCGCGGCGCGCGCCCAACGGACAGTAGCCATTCCCAGGATCGTGCAGACGGCCAGTCCGGCAGCAATGGCCGCACGGGCGCCGAGGTGCGACGCGACCGTCACGCAAGCGGCCGTCGCGGCAACCATGATGAACAGTAACGTCGCCAGATGCAAAACGGCGGACCGCCGCAACGCGGTGCGCTGCGAGGGTCCGCCGTTCGATGCGGTATCGGAAGCGTTTGCCGGCCGGGCCGGTAGCAGCGATACCGCCGTCAAGCGAGCCTCAGCCTTCAGGCGCGCTTGAAAACCAGCGTGCCGTTCGTGCCGCCGAACCCGAACGAGTTCTTCAGCGCGACGTCGATCTTCATCTCCCGCGCGGTATTTGCGCAGTAGTCGAGATCGCATTCCGGGTCCTGGTTGAAGATGTTGATGGTCGGGGGCGAGACCTGATGATGCACGGCCAGCACCGTGAACACCGATTCCAGCCCGCCCGCGCCACCCAGCAGATGGCCCGTCATCGACTTCGTCGAGTTCACGACGATCTTCTTCGAGTGATCGCCGAACGCGCGCTTGATGCCCGTGGTTTCAGCAAGGTCGCCGAGCGGCGTCGACGTGCCGTGCGCGTTCAGATAGTTCACCTGGTCGGGGTTGACACCGGCGTTTTTCATTGCCGCGATCATGCAGCGGCGCGCGCCGTCGCCGTCTTCGAGCGGCGCCGTCATGTGATACGCGTCACCGCTCATGCCGTAGCCGCTGACTTCCGCGTAAATCTTCGCGCCGCGCGCCTTCGCGTGCTCATACTCTTCGAGCACCATCACGCCCGCACCTTCGCCGAGTACGAAACCATCGCGGTCCTTGTCCCACGGACGGCTCGCCGTCGCCGGATCATCGTTGCGCTGCGACAGCGCGCGCGCCGCAGCGAAGCCGCCGATGCCGAGCGGCGAAACGGTTGATTCCGCGCCGCCCGCGATCATCACGTCGGCGTCGCCGTACTCGATCAGGCGCGATGCCTCGCCAATGCAGTGCAGACCCGTCGTGCAAGCCGTCACCATCGACAGGTTCGGGCCCTTCAGGCCGAACTTGATCGACAGATGGCCGGAAATCATGTTGATGATCGATGCCGGCACGAAGAACGGCGAGATGCGACGCGGGCCGCGGTTCAGCAGCTCCGTTTGCGTCACTTCGATCATCGGCAGACCGCCGATGCCCGAACCGACCACCACGCCGACGCGCTCCGAGTTTGCTTCGGTGATGTCGAGGCCGCTGTCCTGCATCGCCTGGATGCCGGCCGCCACGCCGTAATGGATGAATGTATCCATGTGGCGGGCTTCCTTGCCGGGAATGTAGTCCTCGATGGCGAAGCCCTTCACTTCACCGGCAAATCGCGTGGAGAAGTTCGACGCGTCGAACTTCGTGATGTTGACGATGCCGGATTTGCCGGCGACCAGATTGGCCCAGCCGTCGGCAACATTATTGCCAACAGGCGAAATCAGCCCCAAGCCTGTAACAACAACACGACGACGGCTCACGGTAACCCCTTTTCCATAGATGACAAAACAAAAGCCACAGTAGCGCACAGGAAAGCCCTGTGAGCCCTGTGGCTGTTTAACCTGACGAACGCGCTGAACTTAACGCTGACGAATGCGCTGACCAGTGCACGGGCAAAGTTGCCAGAGAATGCATCAGTAAGCGCAATGACGAAAGAGCCGATTTTTTGCTGCATCGACCAGTGCGCCATAATTGACGCCGTCAGACTCGCGCGCATGCGCATCGGCATTGACGCCTGCCCTGATTGTGCAGACCGGCTGCGCAACGGGGCGTCCCGTACGTCGGACGCCGCTGAATTCACAGCAGCCGAAGCAACCAGGCGGGCGCGAATGACCTTAGGCCTTGACGTTAGCGCGAGCGTAGTCGATCGCTTGCTGAACAGTCGTGATCTTCTCGGCTTCTTCATCCGGAATTTCCATGCCGAATTCGTCTTCAAGAGCCATCACAAGTTCAACCGTGTCGAGCGAGTCAGCGCCGAGGTCGTTCACGAACGATGCTTCGTTCTTGATTTCCGCTTCGGCAACACCGAGTTGCTCTGCAACGATCTTCTTGACGCGCTGTTCGATATTGTCCATTACCCCTCCAAGGGAAAAAAGTTCATAAATACAGGTGCGCGCATTTTATCAGGTTTGCATCTGTAAAAAAGCGACGCCCAAACTTGCTGTCAAGCCGCTCTATCCGCGCTTCGAACTGCATCAAGGCGCGGATAGTAACCGAATTTGATTACGACATATACATGCCGCCGTTCACGTGCAGCGTCGTGCCGGTGATATAACCGGCCTGCGGCGATGCAAGAAACGCGACGGCGTGCGCGATGTCTTCGGGACTGCCGAGACGGCCGAGCGGAATTTGCGCCTTCAATGCCGTCTGCTGCTCTTCGGGAAGCGTCTTCGTCATGTCGGTATCGATGAAACCCGGCGCGACACAATTCACCGTGATGCCGCGACTGCCGATTTCCCGTGCGAGCGCACGCGTCATGCCCGCCACACCGGCCTTCGCAGCCGCGTAGTTCGCCTGCCCCGGATTGCCCGCCGAGCCGACCACCGACGTGATGTTGATGATGCGGCCGCCGCGCGCCTTCATCATCGGCCGCAGCACGGCGCGCGAGAGGCGAAATACGGACTTGAGATTCGTGTCGATCACGGCATCCCAGTCGTCGTCCTTCATGCGCATCGCCAGTTGGTCTTGCGTGATGCCCGCGTTATTGACCAGCACATTGAGCGCGCCGAATTCCTTCACCGTGCCGTCGATCAGCGCATCCGCCGCGGCGGCATCGTTGACGTTCAGCACAGCACCACGGCCGTTCAGGCCTTCCGCCTTGAACGCTTCCGTGACCGCGCTCGCGCCGCTTTCGCTCGTTGCCGTGCCGATCACGGTTGCGCCTTGACGCGCGAGTTCGATCGCGATTGCCCGACCGATGCCCCGCGAGGCACCCGTCACGATCGCGATCTGTTTATCGAGAGTCTTTTCCATCGTTGATTTCCGCAGTGCCCTGCACATGCGTGCAGGACTGTTCGATACGTTGCTGCTTTAAATAGACGTTCAGGCCGTAACGAGCTTCAATACTTCGTCGAGCGAGGCGGGATCGACGATCGACGCGCCAATCAGATTGCCGTCGATTCGTTTGGTCAAGCCCGCCAACACCTTGCCCGGACCGCATTCGATCACGTGCGTCGCGCCATGCTTCGCGATCGACTGTACGCATTCGACCCAGCGCACGGCGCCTGCCGCCTGACGCACCAGCGCGTCCTTGATGCCAGCCGGCTCGTTGACGATCGCCACGTCGACGTTGTTCACGACGGGGATGGAAGGCACTTGCACTTCGATACCCGCCAGATACTCGCGCAGCTGGTCGGACGCCGGCTTGAGCAGCGACGAATGAAACGGCGCCGACACGGGCAGCGGCAGCGCTCGTTTCGCGCCCTTTGCCTTTGCGACTTCGCACGCCTTTTCGACGGCCGCCTTGTTGCCGGCGATCACGACCTGCGCCGGCGCATTGAAGTTGACGGCTTCGACCACGCCCGCCGCCGACGCTTCCTTGCACACTTCGCGCACGGTGTCGTCGTCGAGGCCGAGGATCGCAGCCATGCCGCCCTGGCCGACGGGCACGGCACTCTGCATTGCCTGCGCGCGAAAGCGCACGAGCGGCACGGCGTCGCGAAACTTCAGCACGCCCGCGGCGACGAGCGCCGTGTATTCGCCGAGGCTGTGACCCGCGACGATCGCAGGCGCGGGACCGCCTGCTGCCTGCCACGCGCGAAACGTCGCATAAGCAGCCGTCAGCATCACGGGCTGGGTGTTGGTGGTGAGATTCAGGTCTTCGGCCGGGCCTTCGGCGATCAGCTTGCCGAGGTCCTGATTGAGCGCATCGGACGCTTCCTGGACGGTTTCGCGCACGATCGCGTTGTCGGCGAATGCGTTGAGCATGCCGACCGACTGCGAACCCTGCCCCGGAAAAACGAACGCAAATTTCATATCGTCCCCAATTCGATGAATCAAATGTGGCCGACGCGCACGCACGGCGTGCGCCGCCACTTGAAGCGGCGCTCAGGCACCGCCGCGCGCCGCCGTCAGAAGCGGATAACCGACGCGCCCCATGTAAAGCCGCCGCCGACGCCTTCGATCAGCACGTTATGACCGCGCTGGATGCGTCCGTCGCGAACGGCGACGTCGAGCGCGAGCGGAATCGACGCCGCCGACGTGTTGCCGTGTTCGTGCACGGTGACGACCATCCGCTCCTGCGGCAGGCCGAGCTTGCGGCACGTGCTCTGCATGATGCGGATGTTGGCCTGGTGCGGAATCAGCCAGTCGACCTGCTCGGGCCGGAGTTCAGCCTTTTCCAGCGCCTCGACCGCGACCTTTTCCAGCACGTTGACGGCGAGCTTGAACACGGCCTGACCGTCCATGTGCAGGAATGCGCTGCCCTGGACGATGCCGCCGTTCACATTGCCCGGCGTGCAGAGAATGTTCGAGTGGCTGCCGTCCGCGTGCAATGCGCTTGACAGGACGCCCGGCTCCTCCGATGCCTGCAGCACCACAGCGCCCGCGCCGTCGCCGAACAGTACGCAGGTGGTGCGGTCGTTGAAATCGAGAATGCGCGAGAACGTTTCGGCCCCGACGACCAGCGCAGTACGATGTTGCCCGCTTCGGATGAAGCTGTCAGCCGTCGCAACGGCATAGGCAAAACCTGAGCACACGGCCTGAACGTCGAACGCGGCGCCGTTGTTCCTGATGCCCAGCTTGTTCTGCAGCAAGCAGGCCGTGCTCGGAAAAACGAAGTCCGGCGTCGACGTGGCGACGATGATGAGATCGATGGATTGCGGATCGACGTCGGCCGCTTCGATCGCGCGTTGCGACGCGAACAGCGCGAGGTCGCTGGTGGTGACGTCAGGTTCGGCGAAATGACGGGCATGGATGCCCGTGCGGGCCACGATCCATTCGTCGCTCGTCTCGACGCCCTGCTTCGCGAGACGTTCAGCCAGTTCCTGATTGGAAACGCGGTTGGGCGGCAGATAGCTGCCCGTGCCCAGCACGCGAGAATAGGTAGTGGATTGAGCCATTATGCCTTCGGGGATTGTGCGCCATACGGCTCGGCCGGCTGGCCGGAGATCGGACCAGCAAGCGGGCTCGTCGCCCGGCTCGCGGAACCCGCGCCGCCCGCCTCGCGCGTCGCCTGTTCGAGTGAACCCGCGTTCTCCTCCATCGCGCGGGCAAGGCGTTCGAGAACACCATTTTTGACGGCATCATACCCGCGTTTGATTGCCCACTCAAACGCGTAGGCGTCCGCCGAGCCGTGGCTCTTGATCACCAGCCCGCGCAGGCCCAGCAGCGCCGCGCCGTTGTATTGCCGGTGATCGACGCGCTTCTTGAAGCGCAGCAGCACGGGCAGCGCGAGCACGGCCATCACCTTGGTCAGCCACGAGCGGCCGAATTCTTCCTTGATGATGTCCGAGAGCATCTGCGCGAGACCTTCAGACGTTTTCAGCGCAACGTTACCGACAAAGCCATCGCAGACGATCACGTCGACGGTGCCTTTGTAGATATCGTTGCCTTCCACGTTGCCGCGGAAATTGAGTGTGCTGGAACGCAGCAACTCGCCCGCGCGCTTGATCGTATCGTTGCCCTTGATCACCTCTTCGCCAATATTCAGGAGCCCGATGCTCGGGCGCTCCTTGCCTTCGACGGCCGCCACCAGCGCATGCCCCATCTCCGCGAACTGCAGCAGATGCTGCGGCTCGCAGTCGACGTTCGCGCCAAGGTCGAGCATCGTGGTGTAGCCAGTGGGATTGGGCAGGGCAAACGCGATCGCCGGACGTTCGATGCCCGGGAGCGTTTTAAGGACATAGCGGGAAACGGCCATCAGCGCGCCGGTGTTGCCGGCGGAGATGCAGGCCTGCGCCTCGTCGTCTTTGACGCGGTTGAGCGCCACGCGCATGGACGAGTCTTTCTTCTTGCGAAGCGCGACTTCGACGGGATCGTCCATGGCGACGATTTCCGACGCGGGCACGACCGTGAGCGCCGGATTGTCAGCCGCCTTCAGCTTTTTTAGCTGCGCACGAATCGCGCTTTCGATGCCGACGAGCATCAGGTGCGCATCGGGGTGCGAGCGAACGAAGTTGACGGCAGCGGGAACGGTCACGGACGGGCCATGGTCGCCTCCCATGCAATCTATCGTGAGCTTTACAGTCATGGAATGCGACGAATTTCAGGCACAAAAAAGCGGCAGTTGAATGCCGCCTTTTTGGTGAACCGGGAAAATGCCAAGCGAGCCGATCGCCACGCAAAACGCCAATGGGTCAAACCCAGATGAGCGCAATGCAGGACGATTAGTCGTTCTTCGTCTTGACGACTTTCTTGCCGCGATAGTAGCCGTTCGGGCTGATGTGGTGACGCAGATGCACTTCACCCGTGCTCGGCTCAACAGCCAGCGGCGCTGCGTTGAGGAAATCGTGCGAGCGGTGCATGCCGCGCTTCGACGGCGACTTCTTGTTTTGTTGAACTGCCATGATAACTCCTGAAAATTTTCCGAATTCTAACACAGCCCGACGCGGCAACCGCCATAGGGCGCGTGGGTGAAACCATCGCGTCCGGCGCGCCCTGTCGCGCTCCCATGCAACTGTTAGTGCTTCTTGCCGCCCTGTCCGCCCGACTTCAGGCCTTCTAGCGCCGCAAACGGGTTCGGCCGGCCGGGCTCTTCGCCCTCTTCGGCAGCACCCTCTGCGTCTTCGCCTTCCGAGCCGTCAGCGCCCGACGTGAGACTCTCGTGCACTTCAGGACAGACGTCGTGCTTGGGCACGAGCGGCAACGAAAGCAGCAATTCCTCTTCGATCAAGTCGACAAGATCGAACTGGCGTGACCCAACGATCACATCGACTTCATCCTCGTCGAGAGGAAACTCTTCAGCTTCCTCTTCCGTATTGACGATCCGGTAAGTCGCATCGACGTTGAACGCCTGCTCATACGGAGACAGGCAACGCTGACATTCGAGCCATGCGGCGCCATGAATCGCGAGCCTCAGATAAGGCTGCGGACCCTCGGTGCCGTCGTCCTGCAATTCCGGCTGCGTCGTCCCTTCGGCTTGCCAGGTGAACGCCGTGTCGCGGTCTGGCGCTTCCTCGGGGACTTCGTTTAACATGCGCGGCAGTTGCGAGACGCGCACGCTACCCGCGGCTTGACGTCCACTGCGGGCAAATTCGAACAGGTCGAGTGCGCGCGGGTCGACGAGACCAGCAGGTTTGCCAGGATGTTGAGTCATGTGCGCTCCTGCGTCGGCAAGGGTTTCAGCCGCAAGGTTTCAGCCGGTTTATCGCCATGCTTTGTGTGAATTGGGGCTGAAATGACGTCTTTACGCGTCCATCCAGCGCGCCATTTGGCAAAGCATGCCGATGAAAAGCCCAAAATCATATCCGTTTTGTCTTTTCGAGTCAAACACTTAAGGCCGGGTACGCGAACGCGTTCGTGCCGCGCCTTTCTGCCGCCATTTTCAGCTTCCGATCAAGGTTATTTTTCAGCATGCCGGATTCCTCCCAACGCCCGCCCCGCCTGATTCTGGCGTCGAGTTCGCCGTATCGGCGCGAACTGCTCGAACGTCTGCGCGCGCCATTCGATGTCGCCGTGCCCGCCGTCGACGAAACACCGCTGACAGGCGAATCACCCGAAGCCACCGCGCTGCGCCTCGCACAGGCGAAAGCGCGCGCCGTGGCCGCCGGCCTCTCGGGCGGCGAGCGAGCGCTCGTCATCGGCTCGGATCAGGTCGCGACGTACGACGGGCAGCAGATCGGCAAGCCCGGCACGCACGAAAAAGCGCTCGCTCAGTTGCAGGACATGCGCGGCCGCGAAGTGCTGTTTCACAGCGGGCTTTGTCTGCTCGACAGTCATTCGGGTGATGCGCAGTGCGTCGATGTCGTCACACGCGTGCGTTTTCGCAATCTGCCCGATGCTGCGCTTGACGCATATCTGCGCACCGAAACGCCTTACGACTGCGCCGGCAGTGCGAAAGCCGAAGGGCTCGGCATCGCCCTGCTCGACGCGATCGAATCCGACGATCCGACCGCGCTGATTGGCTTGCCGTTGATCGCGCTCACGCGCATGCTGCTCGCCGCGGGTTATCCGCTGCTGGAGGCACGATGAGCGGCGCTCTTTATCTGATTCCGAACACGCTGGGCGACGGCGACGCCGCCGCGCTCGACGCCGTTCTGCCCGCTCCCGTTCGCGCCCGCGCGGCCTCCCTGCACTATTACATTGGCGAAAACGCGAAAACGACGCGTGCGTTTCTGAAGAAAGTGGGCACCGAACGGCCGATTCAGGAAATCGAGATCCGCGAGTTGAACGTCAATACGCCCGCCGGGGAAATCGACAAACTGCTGGCACCCGTGCTAGCCGGGACGGATGCCGGACTCGTGTCGGAAGCGGGATGCCCGGCCGTCGCCGACCCGGGCGCGCTGCTCGTGCGCCGCGCCCATGAGCGCGGCGTGAAGGTGGTGCCCTTCGTCGGACCCAGCTCGATCCTGCTCGCGCTGATGGCGTCCGGGTTGAACGGCCAGAGCTTCGCGTTTCACGGCTATCTTCCCGTTGACGCCAATGAGCGCGCAAAACGGCTGCGCGAACTCGAGCAGCAATCGCGCAAAAACCGCCAGACGCAGATTTTCATCGAGACGCCGTACCGCAACCGCGCGCTGCTCGACACGCTGATCGCGACCTGCGCCCCGTCAACGCTGGTTTGTGTCGCCGTCGATCTGACACTGGAAAGCGAGACCATCGTGAGCCGGGCGGTTTCCGACTGGAAAAAGAAGCCCGCGCCGGATCTGCATAAACGACCCGCGATTTTTCTGATCCTGGCAACCTGAAGCCCCGACAAGCGACGAGCCGAACCCGGCCGTCGCACCACAGTCACGGACGCTTATCGCAAGTTCAGTTTACCGATCGTCGCCATGGCGCGCACCGCGCCGCTGCCGACCGCCGCACCGAATTTCCGCGCGACGCGGTCGGTGATGCTTTCCTTGACTGTGTAGTCGACCACGTCGGGAGCCTTGATGATTTCTCGCGCGACGTAGTCGGTGTCGCCGAAGCCGTCCGCGAGACCCAACTGGACGCTTTTCTCTCCCGTCCAGAAAAGGCCCGAGAAGATTTCGGGAGATTCCTGCAACCGCTTCCCGCGGCCCTGCTTTACGGCATCGATGAATTGCGCGTGGATCTCGTCGAGCATGGATTGGGCATGCGCGTCCATCTTCGGCGTATCGGGCGAGAATGGATCGTAAAAACCCTTGTTCTCGCCGGAAGTCCGCATCCGCCGCTGGATGCCGAGCTTATCCATGAGACCCGTGAACCCGAAACCATCCATCAGCACGCCGATAGAGCCGACGATGCTCGCCTTATCGACGTAAATTTTATCGGCTGCCGCCGCCGCGTAATAGCCACCTGACGCGCACATGTCGCCGACTACGACGTAAAGCGGAATTGCCGGGTATTTGGCGCGCAATCGACGGATTTCGCGGTAGATAATGCCGGCCTGAACGGGGCTTCCGCCCGGACTGTTGCACCGCAGGACAACGCCCGCGGTGCCCGCGTCGTCAAACGCGCTTGCAAGCGCTGCGTCGATATCCTCGGCGTTCGCGTTGGTTTCGGCGGCGATCTCGCCGTCAAGTGTCACAAGCGCCGTATGCCGGCCACCCGTCGCGACCTTCTCGCCGCTGAAATCGAGGGCGGCCCATGCGATTCCAATCAGCACGACGAGAAATACAAACCGGAAGAAAATCCGCCACCGCCGCGCAGCCCGCTGCTCGTTGATCGCGGCCAACGCTATCCGCTCGAGCGCGGCCCGCTCCCAGTTTGGCTCGGTGGACGATGCGCGGCTCGTGGCGGCCGGTTCCTGCGGATCGGGAGTCAATTTATCGGACATGCGGTGCCGCCAGGCTGAACGAGGTTTGTCGAAGTAATGCTGGGATATCAGGCAGATGCTGGACGGAGATCGCCGTCTGGAAGCCAGAACACAGCGCGGCCGTCAGGCGTGTCGCGCTCGTCGACGTGAACGGGCCGGAGCCGGCCGCCGCGACACGGACCGCCGACGCATTTGCCCGTATCCGGCGAGTAAATCGCGCCATGTGTAGCGCACATCAAGTATAAACCGGACGATTCGAAGAACTGTCCTTCGTTCCAGTCCAGTTCCATCGGAACATGCGCGCAACGGTTCAGATAACCGTACGCGACGCCGTCATATCGCACGAAAAACACGACCGCGTCGCCGCCGGCATAGGTGGCATTGCGCCGAACGCCCATGCCGCCGTCGACGAGTTCTTCTGATGCGCAGATGCGCACGGCCTCCAGCGCGGCGTCCGTCATGCGTGCTCCCGCAGCCAGCCCGATAACGTCGAGATGCTGTCCGCGACGTACTTCGGCTCGAGCGCCACGAGCGAATTGGCGGGATGCGCGCCATACGTGACGCCGATGCCCGACACGCCCGCGTTGATCGCCATCTGCAGATCATGCGTGGTGTCGCCGATCATCACCGTGCGCGCCGGATCTTGCCCCAGTTCGCGTGTCAGTTCGTGCAGCATGGCGGGATGAGGTTTCGAGAACGTTTCATCAGCGCAGCGCGTACCGTCGAAAAGGCTCGTGAGCCGCACCTGGTCTAGCGCGCGATTCAGGCCGACGCGGCTCTTGCCCGTCGCGATCGCGAGCAGGTAGCCCTGGTCGCGCAGATCGGCGAGCATTTCGCGCACGCCCGAAAACAGCTCGGTCGTCTGATCCTTCACCAGATAGTGAAAGCGATAGCGCTCGGCGAGACGCGGATAGTCGGCGGGATCGAGTGTCGGGGCGGCGATCTGCAGCGCGTCGCGCAAGCCGAGGCCGATGACGAAACTGGCGGCCTCGTCGGCGGGTACGGGCAGGCCCAGGTCGCGGCAGGCCGCCTGGATGCTGCGCGTGATATGGACCGTCGAGTCCATCAACGTACCGTCCCAATCGAAGACGATCAGATCAAATTGCTGTCGAGCCATGCGTTCCCGTCTCGGTTTGTGGTTGTGCGTCCTGCTGCGTGCCTTGCTGCGTAACCTGAGCGCCGCCTTGCGACTCCCGCGAATGGCGGGCCATATCGGCCAGTTGCACGACGAAGCGCCGGCAATCCGCCGGCAACGGCGCCTCGACCTGCAGCGTCTCGCCCGTGGACGGATGCGTGAGTTTCAGCCGGTGGGCGTGCAGAAACATGCGCTTGAGCCCCGGCTGCGCGTTCGCGCGCGCCAAGGCCTTGTTTAGCGCGAAGTCGCCGTATTTCGCATCGCCGACGATGGGAAGCCCCAGATGCGCCAGATGAACACGGATCTGATGGGTCCGGCCCGTTTTCAGTTCCGCTTCGAGCAGCGCGTACTCGGGCCAGCGGTCGACGAGGTTGAAAACGGTGTGCGATGGCAAGCCGTCCGGCTGCACGCGCACGCGCCGCTCGCCGTCGGGCAGCAGGTACTTGTGAAGCGGCTCCTTCACTGCGCGCCGACGGCCCCAATCGCTCGCCCATTGCCCATGTACGCAGGCGAAATAGCGCTTGTCCATGCGATTCTCGCGAATCTGCTCATGCAGGTTGACGAGGGCCGAGCGCTTTTTAGCCAGCATCAGCACGCCCGACGTCTCCCGGTCCAGCCGATGCACGAGTTCCAGGAACTTCGCCTGCGGACGCGCCGCCCGCAGTTGTTCGATCACGCCGAATGCGACGCCGCTGCCGCCGTGCACGGCGACGCCCGCCGGCTTGTCGATGATGAGCAGGTGCTCGTCCTCATACAAAATGTCGAAGTGCGCAGACGGCACATTCGCGGCGGCCGGTTCATCCGACTGCGCCACGCGGATGGGCGGCACGCGCACGAGATCGCCGAGGGCGAGCCGGTACTGGGCATCGACCCGCCCTTTGTTCACGCGGACTTCGCCGCTACGCAGAATCCTGTAAATGTGACTTTTCGGCACGCCCTTACAGACGCGCAACAGAAAGTTGTCGATGCGCTGGCCGGCCGCGCTATCGTCGATTTCGATCATCGACACTTGGGCGCCACCGATCGAATTCTGGGATGTTTTGCCTAACTCTTTCATTCTGAATATAATTTGCCCAGCAGTCTGCGGCAGCCGACCATATAGGATTGGCGCATTAAACCGAATCGCGGGCGGATTGCGCAGGCGCAAGCGATAAAACGCTATTTTACTTGCGCCGGGGGCTGGTTGCTCGCCCTGAAAATGAGATGCAACAAGTTGCACGCACAGTGCGCGACACGGCAGGGACGGCGCCCACAGGCACGTTCGGTCAGAGTCGGCACCGTCGGTAACGGAATGTTGGTTAAAAAGAATTTGACTGGCGAGCTTCGGCAAGGACAGTTTTCATGTCCTTTTGGCGCGAAGCGGCCGGTGGCGAAAATACGGCGTGCGCCCGAGGCGTCCCGCGGAAAGTGCGGGACATGGCGACGTCAAAATGATGCGAGACACCCCCGAGCGGGACAGGCGCGCGTTGTGAGCGAGCTTTCCCGCTGCGGCAAGACCGCGGCTTTCGAACCCGTCCGGACGCGCGCCCAGCTGGCGCGGCAGCGCACGTGGACGAAGGCCTATGCAAGTCGGCTGCCAGGACCCGCGGCGTGTCGGGCCATTATTTGAAGCCGTGTTCGCATGTGCCCTGCGGCAGCGCGTCCATTTTCTTTCGGACGGCGCCCATTCAAGGCAATTCTCCCGCCATCTTTCCTGCTCCAGCGTGCCCGTGAAAACACAATAAGGCGCGGCATGCCGCTGCCCTTTCCGCCGGCCGGGTTTGTTCCCGTGCGCTGTCGGCGGGGACAGACCAAAGCCGCTCTGGAGCCGTTCAATGAAACGCATGTTGTTCAATGCGACGCAGCAGGAAGAACTGCGCGTCGCCATCGTCGATGGGCAGAAGCTCATCGACATCGACATCGAAACCGCCGGGCGCGAACAGCGCAAAGGCAATATCTACAAGGGGATCGTGACGCGCATCGAGCCGTCGCTCGAAGCCTGCTTCGTCAACTACGGTGAGGACCGCCACGGTTTTCTCCCGTTCAAGGAAGTCGCCCGCCAGTACTTCCGCGAAGGCGTCGACATGCGCTCGGCGCGCATCCAGGACGCCCTCAAGGAAGGCCAGGAACTGATCGTTCAGGTCGAGAAGGAAGAACGCGGCAACAAGGGCGCGGCCCTCACCACGTTCATCTCGCTCGCCGGCCGCTACCTCGTGCTGATGCCGAATAATCCGCGCGGCGGCGGCGTGTCGCGCCGGATTGAGGGCGACGACCGCCAGGAACTGCGCGAAACCATGTCGCAGCTGCAATTGCCGGAAGGCATGAGCATCATCGCGCGCACGGCGGGCATCGGCCGCAGCGCCGAAGAGCTGCAGTGGGACCTGAACTACCTGATGCAGCTGTGGCGCGCGATCGAAGCCGCGTCGCAAAGCGGCTCGCAAGGTCAGCCGATGCTGATCTATCTCGAATCGAGCCTCGTGATCCGCGCGATTCGCGACTATTTCCAGCCGGACATCGGCGAAATCCTGATCGACACCACGGAAATCCATGACCAGGCGCGCGCCTTCATGGACATCGTGATGCCGGACAATGTCAACAAGGTGAAGCGGTATCACGACGACGTGCCGCTGTTCTCGCGTTTTCAGATCGAGCACCAGATCGAGACGGCGTACTCGCGCACGGTGCCGCTGCCGTCGGGCGGCGCGATCGTGATCGACCATACGGAAGCATTGGTCGCCATCGACGTGAACTCGGCGCGCGCCACCAAGGGCGCCGACATCGAGGAAACGGCCACGCGCACGAACCTCGAAGCCGCCGACGAAGTCGCGCGCCAGCTGCGTCTGCGCGACCTGGGCGGCCTGATCGTGATCGACTTCATCGACATGGAGTCGGCCAAGAGCCAGCGCGAAGTCGAGCAGCGCCTGAAAGACGCGCTCAAGCACGATCGCGCGCGCGTCCAGATGGGCAAGATTTCGCGCTTCGGCCTGATGGAACTGTCGCGCCAGCGTCTACGCCCGGCGCTGTCGGAAGGCAGCCATGTAACCTGCCCGCGCTGTAACGGCACGGGTCATATTCGCGATACCGAATCGTCCGCGCTGCAAGTGCTGCGGATCATTCAGGAAGAAGCGATGAAGGAAAACACGGCAGCCATCCACTGCCAGGTGCCCGTCGAGGTCACCGCTTTCCTGCTGAACGAAAAGCGCTCGGAAATCAACAAGATCGAGTCGCGCTTCAAGGTCAACGTCGTGCTGGTGCCGAACAAGCACCTCGACACGCCGCATTACAAGCTCGAGCGTCTGCGCCACGACGACGCGCGCCTGGACGATCCGCGCGCCTCGTGGAAGATGGCCGAAGAAGCGGCCCGCGAACTGGAATCGGAAACGGGCTACAGCAAGCGCACTGAAGACGTGAAGCCGAAGCAGGAAGCGGCTGTGAAGGGCATCACGCCCGAGAAGCCGGCGCCGAGCGCGCCTGTGCGCACGCCGGCACCCGCTGCTGCTCCCGTCGAAGTCAAACCCGCGACGGGCGGTTTCATCGGCTGGCTGAAGGGTCTGTTCGGCATGCAGCCGGCCGCTCCCGTTCCCGCACCGGCGCCCGTCGAAAAACCGGCGAAGCCCGCCGCACGCGGTGAGCGTGCCGAGCGCGGCGAACGTCCGGGCGAGCGCGGCGGCGATCGCAACCGCAACCGTCGCAACGGCGCAGGTGGCCGCGATGCGGCGGCACGCGGCGAAGGCGCGGCAACGCAAGGCCGTCAGGACAAGCCGGCGCAACGCGGCGAGCGTCAGGAACGCGAACCGCGCGAAGCACGTGAACCGCGCGGTGGCCGCGAGCAGCGCGAACCGCGCGAGGCACGCGAGACGCGACCGGAACGCGTCGAGCGCGGTCAGGGACAGGAGCGTGCAGACCGCGCCGAAACCGCCGAAGCGACACGCGGCGAGCGTCAGGATCGTCCGGAACGCGGCGAACGCCGTGAGCGTGGTGAGCGCGGCGAGCGTCGCAAGCAACAGCCGGAGGCGGCCGAAGCACTGAACCAGAACGACGCGACGGCGGATGTCGCTGCGCAGGCGCAAGCCAGTCTGGTCGGTGGCGCGGCGCCCGAGGAAGCGCGTGACGGCGAAGAGCGTCGCCGTCGCCGTCGTGGCCGCCGCGGTGGCCGTCGCGAGCGCGAAGAGGAAGGCGTGAACGTCAACACGGCCGCGGATGTCGCGGAAGCGGAAGGCGAAACGGCTGCTGCCGCATCGGCGGAAGCACCCGTGCGCGCGCCGGAACACACCGGGCGTCACGAAGCGCAGCCGCAGGCCGCTCAGCCCGTCCCGGCAGAAAGCGCGCCGGAGCACGCACAAGCCGTGAAGCCGGTCGAAGTCGTCGTGGCAGCCGTCGCGACGGGTGAAGCCGTGATCGGCGAGTTGCACGCATCGGCCGAAACACCGGCGCTGGCCGTGGAAAAGGCCGCGAAGGCTGAGGCCATCGTGCCGGTGGAAGAAGCGCCCGCCGCGCCGCAAGCGCCGCAGTCGCCGACACGACGCCGGTCGAGCCGGCAGCTTTCGAGCCGGCACCCGCCGCGCCGCAAGCCGCTGCGCCCGTAGCTGCCGACGAGCCCGCGTTCGAAGCGCCCGCCCAGGTTCAAACGGCGGCGGCAGCGCCTGCTGCCGAATTGCCCGCCGACGTCGCAGTCGAAGCGGCGGAACAGCCGGTCGCACGGGCACCCGAGGCGCAAGCGCAGGCGGCAGCGGAAGCGGCCCCTGTCGCGGCCCAATCGGCCGACGTCGAGCCGGCTCCGGCGGAACCCGTCGTCGCCCAGCCCGCCGTGGAAGCCGTGTACACACAGCCCGCGCCCGAACCGGCAGCACCAGACGCGCCCGCAGTCGAGCCGAAGCCCGTCTACACGAACGGCGCGGCACCGGCTCGCCAATCGGCGGAATCGCTGAAGTCGATGCTCGAAACGGCCGGTCTCGTCTGGGTCAACACCGATGCCGACAAGCTGCGCGCCGCGCAGGAAGCCGCTTCGCAAGCCGTGCGGCCCGCCCGCGTGCCGCGCGAGCGCAAGGCCCTGCCGCCCGCCGATACGACCCCGATGCAGCAGGTCGAAACCGTCAAGCATCCGCAGTAAGCGGTTGCTAACATGACCTGAGCGGTAACGTCCGGCATCCCGAAAAGCCCGCCCTCCAAGGCGGGCTTTTTGTTATCGGAGGCCGCGCGTTCGCCCCTACTGTGATGGCGAAGGCCTTCCGCTAGAATGAAGTCTGATATCCCAAATATGTGACCATGTCCCGACGCATCATTCCTGTCGCCGATCTCAGCGCCGTACCGAGCATCGCCGGTCCGGTGCGCACGCCGCGCGGTGAACTGACCGATACGCTGTCGCGTCCGCTGCGCGATTTGCGCATTTCGGTCACGGACCGCTGCAACTTCCGCTGCGTCTACTGCATGCCGCGCTCCGTGTTCGACAAGGACTACTCGTTCCTGCCGCACAGCGCGTTGCTGACGTTCGAGGAAATCGAGCGCATCGCGGGCATTTTCATCGCGCATGGCGTCGAGAAAATCCGTCTGACGGGCGGCGAGCCGCTCTTGCGCAAGAACCTCGAGTTCCTGATCGAACGGCTCGCGCGGATGACGACGGCCTCGGGCAAGCCGCTCGATCTGACGCTCACCACCAACGGCTCGATTCTCGCCCGCAAGGCGCAGAGCCTGAAAAACGCCGGGCTGAACCGCGTCACCGTGAGCCTGGACGCGCTCGACGATGCGCTATTTCGCCGCATGAACGACGCCGATTTCGCGGTTCGCGACGTGCTGGAAGGCATCGAGGTCGCGCAGGCGGTGGGACTCGCGCCGCTGAAGGTCAACATGGTCGTCAAGCGCGGCACGAACGACAGCGAAATCGTGCCGATGGCGCGCCATTTCAGGAACTCCGGCGTGGTGCTGCGGTTCATCGAATATATGGATGTCGGTACGTCGAACGGCTGGAACATGACGGAAGTGCTGCCGTCGGCGGAAGTCGTCGCGCGCATCGGCGAGCACTTCCCGCTGCTGCCGCTGGAGGCGCACAGTGCCGCCGAAACGGCGCAGCGCTGGGGCTACGCGGACGGCGGCGGCGAGGTCGGCGTGATTTCGAGCGTGACGCGGGCGTTCTGCGGCGACTGCACGCGCGCGCGTCTGTCGACGGAAGGCAAGCTGTACCTGTGCCTGTTCGCGTCATCGGGCCACGATCTGCGCGCGCTCGTGCGCGACGGCACAAGCGACGCCGGCATCGCCACCGCCATCGCCAACATCTGGCACGCGCGCGGCGACCGCTATTCTCAATTGCGCGGCAGCGGTCGCACGGCATCCACGGCGACCTCGGAAGAGCGGCGCGTCGAGATGTCGTACATCGGCGGCTGAGGCCGTCCATTCATGGCGATCGCGCGCGACAGCATCACGGGCCTGCTACTCGCGGGCGGGCGCGGCATGCGCATGGGCGGCGCCGACAAAGGCCTGCAGACACTGCGCGGCGAGCCGCTCGCGCTGCACGCGCTCAGGCGCCTCGCGCCGCAAGCCGGGCCGCTGTTGATCAGCGCAAACCGCCATGCCAACATTTACACGGCACTCGGCGCGCCGTTTCATGCGAGCGTCATCGGCGATACGCTGCCCGATTTTCCCGGTCCGCTTGCGGGGCTGCTGGCGGGATTACGCGCCGCGCGCACGCCGTTCGTCCTGTCCGCGCCGTGCGATACGCCGGGCTTCCCCGCCGATCTCGCCGAACGTCTCGCCGCCGCGCTCGATGGGCAGCCGTCCGGCATCGCCACTGTCACGACCAGGGACGCCCAAGGGGACATCTCGGTCCATCCCGTGTTCGCGCTCGTGCGCACGTCGCTGGCCGACGATCTCGAAGGCTTTCTGCAGGCGGGCGAGCGCAAGGTTCGCACGTGGTACGCGCGCCACAGGGCGGTCGAAGTCGGCTTTCCGGACGAGCGCACGTTTTACAATATCAATTCACTGCAGGAACTTGCCGATCTCGAACGACGCTAATCAACGTTGCGCGAGTTTGACATTCGCAGCGGCCCATGTGCCGCGATCGCCCGGCCGCCGCCGCACCGCATCCCGTCGCGACGCTCCCCTTTCATGACCACGCTGAACGAAACTTCGAGTTGCGTCGCACAGTACGACGCCCAGGCCATGCCGGTGTTCGCCGCACAGGCAATCGTGCGCGAATGGTCGGCGCCCGTCACGACCGTCGAGCACGTGCATCTGCGTGACGCGCTGAACCGCGTGCTCGCGCAGGACGTCGTGTCGCCCATCGACGTGCCCGCGCACGATAACTCGGCAATGGACGGCTACGCGTTTTCCGGCGCGGCGCTCGCGGGCCAGTCGGGCGACATCGCTCTGCATGTCGCGGGCCGCGCGCTCGCCGGGCATCCGTTTTCGGGCAGCATCGAGCGCACGCAGTGCGTACGCGTGATGACGGGCGCGACCATGCCATCAGGCTGCGACACCGTCGTGCCGCAGGAAGCCGTCACGCCCGAAGGCGAGACGATCCGCTTTTCCGCGCAAGGATTGAAGGTGGGCGCGAACCGCCGCCTCGCGGGCGAAGACCTGGCCCGCGGCGCAGTCGCGCTGAAGGCGGGCCGCGTCGTGCGCGCGTCGGATCTCGGTTTGCTGGCGTCGCTGGGCATCGGCGAAGTGGCCGTGCGGCGGCGTCTGCGCGTCGCGTTCTTTTCGACGGGCGACGAATTGCGCTCAATCGGCCAGCCGCTGGAAGCAGGCTGCGTCTACGACAGCAACCGCTATACGCTGTACGGCATGCTAAGGCGCCTCGACGTCGAGCCGATCGATCTCGGCGTCGTCCGTGACGAACCTGCCGCGCTCGAACATGCGTTGCGAACGGCTGCATCGAGCGCAGATGTCGTGTTAACCTCCGGCGGCGTGTCGGTGGGCGAAGCCGATCTGACCAAGCAGATGCTGCGCGTGCTTGGCGACGTCGCATTCTGGAGTCTCGCGATGCGCCCCGGCCGGCCGCTGGCGTTCGGGCGCATCTGGTCGGGCGGCAAGCCCGGCGCGGGCAAGCCGGCTATCTTCTTCGGCCTGCCCGGCAATCCTGTTGCCGTGATGGCGGCGTTCTATCAGATCGTGCGAGAGGTGCTGCTGCGCATGTCCGGGGCGACCACGGACGCCGTGCCGCTGATTCGCGCCGCCTGCGTCGACGCGATCCGCAAACGGCCCGGCCGCACCGAGTTCCAACGCGGCGTCGCGCGCCGCGATGCGCATGGTACGTGGTACGTTGCGCCGACAGGCTCGCAGGGCTCCGGCGTGCTCAGCTCGATGAGCGAAGCGAACTGCTTCATCGTGCTAGCCCATGAACAGGCCGATCTCGATCCGGGCGACGCCGTCGATATCATGCTGTTCGACGGTCTAATCTGAGCGCGCTGCCAGCAGTTTTCACGCAATCCACTACAACATACGGGTTTCACTTACATGAAAAAACAGATCTCGTTCATTGCACCGGGACAAACGGCAAAGGCACTCATCCTCGTGTATTTGACGTTCAGCGTGCCGATCGTTCTGCTCGGCGTGCTGGTCGCTTTCATCCGTTATGGGTCGGTGGAACTGAGCACCGTATTCAGCGCGCTGCTGCTCAACGCGATTCTGGGCTTCATCCTGCTGTGGATCGCCTGCCACGCCTACAACTGGGTAGCGTCGCGCTTCGGCGGCATCGAAATTCAGCTGAGCGACGTCCCGGAGGAAGCGTAATGTCCGCGACGATTCGCGCGGCCACGCCCGGCGACGTCGGCAGGATGCTTGCGCTGATGTATGAACTCGCCGAATTCGAAAAGCTCACGCATCTGTTCATCGCGACGGAAGACGATCTGCGCGATGCGCTGTTCGGCGCGCGACCGTCGGCGGAAGCCATCGTCGCGGAGCGCGACGGCGCGATGATCGGCTACGCGCTGTTCTTCCACAACTATTCGACGTTTCTTGGCCGGCGCGGCCTCTATCTCGAAGATTTGTACGTGCGTCCGACCGAGCGCGGCACTGGGCTCGGTTCGCAGATGCTGCGCTATCTGGCGGCGCTCGCCGTCGAGCGCCAGTGCGGCCGCTTCGAATGGTCCGTGCTGGACTGGAACCAGCGCGCGATCGATTTCTACGAAAAGATGGGCGCGACCGTGCTGCCGGACTGGCGCATCGTGCGCATCACGGGCGACGCGCTCGATCAGCTCGCGGCCAGCGCGAACTGACCCGCCGCGTTTCATCTTCAACGATAACGAGGCGCACCGCCACAGCGGACGCGCCTCGTTCGTTTTGTGCCTGTCTCGCTTTGCGAGAGGCCCCGCTGCGTCAGGACTCCTCGGCCTCGACGCCCGAGAGCGAGTCACCGAGCAATCCCGCCGCCCGCTCTTCTGGCAACGCCTCGACATCGCGCAGCTTGCGGTTCATCTGACGCGTGCGCACTTCCGCCGCTTCGATCGACCGCGTGACCGTTTCGAGCTGCGACTTGGTCTTCGCGAGCACGTCGCCGAATTTGCCGAACTCGGTCTTGACGGCACCCAGCACTTGCCACACTTCGCTCGAACGCTTCTCGATAGCAAGCGTGCGGAAGCCCATCTGCAGACTGTTGAGCAATGCCGTCAACGTGGTCGGGCCCGCAATCGTCACGCGATAGTCGCGCTGCAGGAGATCGGTCAGTCCCGGACGACGCAGAATCTCGGCATAGAGCCCTTCCGTCGGCAGGAATAGCAGAGCGAAGTCTGTCGTGTGCGGAGGAGCCACGTACTTTTCCGCAATCGTCTTGGCCTCTGCACGAATTCGCCCTTCCAGCGCACGAGATGCCTCTTCGACTGCGACGGGATCGGCACGGTCTTGCGCCTCGATCAAACGCTCGTAGTCTTCACGCGGAAACTTCGCATCGATGGGTAGCCACACCGGTGTCGCCGCTGCATCCGGCGACGGCTGGCGGCCGGGCAGCTTGATTGCGAATTCGACGCGATCATTGCTCCTCGGAATTGTCGCGACGTTCTTGGCGTACTGGTCCGAAGTCAGGACCTGCTCAAGCAACGCTTCCAGTTGCACTTCGCCCCATGTGCCACGCGTCTTGACGTTGGTCAGAACTTTCTTTAAGTCGCCTACGCCGGCCGCGAGTGTCTGCATTTCACCGAGACCACGATGCACCTGCTCAAGACGATCGGACACCAGCTTGAACGATTCGCCGAGCCGCTGTTCGAGTGTCGCGTGCAGCTTCTCGTCGACGGTGCGGCGCATCTCTTCGAGCTTCGTCGTGTTGTTGGCCTCGATGTCTTTCAGACGCTGCTCGATCGTCGCGCGTACTTCGGCGAAACGGCGATCATTGGCTTCTGTCACTTGCGCCATTTGCTGCTGCAACGTCTCGCCGAACCGCTTGAGCGTCATGCCTTGCTCGTCGCGCGCCTGGTGCGCCTGCTCCTGCAAACTCTGACGTACGGCGTCGAGCTGTTGTGCATTGGTCTCGGTGAGCCTGACGAGCTGCTGCGCAAAACCGTCGATCTTGCCCGCCTGCACGGTCGTCATGCTCGTGAACTGCGACACCAGCGTTTGCTGGAACTGCGAGAAGCCGCTGTTCAGCTCGGTGCGCGACACGCGCGCGGTCTCGGAAATCTCGCCGCGCAGTTCGCGTTCAAGCCGTTCGTATTCGCGCGTCTGCGTCAGCGCGGCGCCTTCGAGACGCTCGCCCAATTCGTCGAATTGCGCCTGTTGCTGGGCGCCGTGTCCGCCGCGCAGCAGCATCGCGAGCGCGATCACCAGTGCAACGGCCAGCACGGCGACGGCCGCGATCAACATCATGGTCATGAACGCGCCTTCCCAATCACATCCGGATTGATCGGATTGGGCGGACGGCCCGCGCGCGGGCCCTCTCCCAACGCCGCGATCAGGTTGTCGGCGGCGAGGTTCGCCATTGCGCGGCGCGTGGCTTCCGTCGCGCTCGCAATGTGCGGCGTGAGCACGACGTTCGGCACGCTCAGCAGCGCAGGGTTGAGTTTCGGCTCGCCCTCGAACACGTCGAGCGCCGCTGCCGCGATACGGCCGTCGCGCAGCGCAGCGCGAGTGCCGCGTCGTCGACGATGCCGCCGCGCGCGATATTCGTGAGCGTTGCCGTGCGCTTCATCAGCGCGAGCTCCGCGGCGCCGATCGTGTGATGGCTTTCAGCCGTATAGGGCAGCACGAGCACGACGTGATCGGCGCGGCGCAACAGATCTTCTTTGGACGCGTACTGCGCGTTCAGCTCCGCTTCGATTTGCGGCGCGACCCGCGAACGGTTGTGGTAGATCACGTTCATGTTGAAGCCGCGCGCGCGCCGCGCGAGCGCCTGGCCGATGCGGCCCATGCCGATCACACCGAGCGTCGACCCGTACAGGTCGGAACCGAGAAAGCCGTCGTACGACCACTTTTCCCACTTGCCCGCGCGCAGCCAGTGCTCCGATTCCGCGATGCGCCGCGCGGCCGCCATCATCAGCGCCCAGCCAAAATCCGCTGTCGATTCATTGAGCACGTCGGGTGTGTTCGTGCCGAGCACGTTCGACGCGTTGAACGCGGTCATGTCGAAGTTGTTGTAGCCGACGGCCATGTTGGACACGACGCGCAAGCGCGGCGCCACGGCCAGCACGGACGAATCGACAAGCTCGCCCGCCGTCAGCGCGCCATCCTTGTCGGCGATCCGGCGCTTGAACTCGTCGGCGGGAAGCACGTCGCCGTCGTTCCAGTCGACCTCGAAATGCTGCTTGAGCCGCTCGATCACATCCGGAAAGATAGGACGCGCAACCAGTACCTTTTGCATTGCCATTCTCCGAGTATCAGGCCGCTGCGTATGCCTTTCGACGCACGCGCGGCATTAGAAGAAAATCCACGTCGTCGCGGCGAATAGCGGCATCAGCACGCTGCCCGACCACGCGAGATAGCCGAAAAAGCCCGGCATGCGCACGCCGCGCGATTCGGCGATCGCCTTGACCATGAAGTTGGGCGCGTTGCCGATGTAGCTGTTCGCGCCCATGAACACCGCGCCCGCCGAAATGGCTGCGAGGGTGGACGCGCCCGTGGTCATCAGCGTCTGCGCGTCGCCGCCCGCCAGGTTGAAGAACACGAGATACGTGGGCGCGTTGTCGAGAAACGACGATAGCAGGCCCGTCGCCCAGAAATACATGTCGTCGCGCGGCTGGCCGGCCGTGTCGTTGACGAGGTGCACGATACCGCCGAACGCGCCCGCCTCGCCCGCGCGCAACATCATGATGACGGGCGCAATGGTCACGAAGATGCCGGCGAAGAGTTTCGCGACCTCTTCGATGGGCGCCCAGTTGAATGCGTTGCCCTCGCGCGCGGCACGCGGCGTCATGGCGAGCGACAGCAGCGTCACCGCGATCAGCGCCGCGTCGCGCACGGCATTCTGCAACGCGACCTGCGTGCCCGCCACATCGAAGACGATACCGGGCTTCCAGATGCCGCTCATCAGCACCAGCGCAATGACGGCGGCGAGCAGCACGAAATTGATCTTGCCCGTCACGCCGACGCCGTGTGTGTCCGGCGATGGGTCAACAGCAAGAAGATCGCCATGCAGCCGGAAATAGTATGAGTCGAGCGCGTAGAACACGGCGAGCAGCACGGCGCAAACGAACAGCATCGGCAGCGCGAGGTGTGCCGTGGTCCAGAAGAAACCGACGCCATTCAGAAAGCCGAGAAACAGCGGCGGATCGCCGAGCGGCGTGAGCGACCCGCCCGCGTTCGCGACCAGAAAAATGAAGAACACGACGACATGCACCACGTGCTTGCGATTGTCGTTTGCGCGCAGGAGCGGCCGGATCAACAGCATCGCCGCGCCCGTCGTGCCCATGACACTCGCGAGCGCTGTGCCGAGCGCAAGCAGCGCCGTATTCAAACGCGCAGAGCCGTGCAGATTGCCCGTCACGCAGATGCCGCCCGCCACGACATACAGCGCCGCGAGCAACACGATAAAGGGCACGTACTCGTCGAGCAGTGCATGAATCAACGTGCCGGACGCTGCCGATACGCCGAAAGCGAACGCGAACGGCAGGAGAAACGCGACTGACCAGCCTGCCGAAATCTTGCCGAAATGGTGATGCCAGAACTTTGGCGCAACGAGGGGAAACACGGCGATTGACAGAAGGATGCCCGCGAACGGCATGCCCCACCATGCCGAAAGCGACGCGCCGTCAAGGCTCGCCGCCGATGCGGCAAGCGGCCAGCACGACAGCGCCGATCCGAGAGCAAGCACGCCGGAACGCGACCACGTTCGCTGCCTCGTAACCGTGCCGCGCGGTTGCGCTACGCGTTCCTGCAACGCCACGTCCTTACGCGCCACGCACGACGATCGCATGCACGCGATAAGGACCGTGCGCGCCGAGCACGATGGTTTGCTCGATGTCGCCCGTGCGCGAAGGCCCGGACACGAAATTGACGGCGCGTGGCAGCTCGCCGCGTTCGCTGCGGATCAGGTTGAACGCATCTTCGTGACCGGCAACGATCCGCGACGCGGGCACGACCGCGATGTGCGTCTCCGGCAGCAGCCCCGCCGACGCGTAGGTCTGCGGGCCGGACAACAGCACCAGCGACCCTGTTTCGGCCGTCGCGCAGAATACGCCCGTGATGCCGACGCGGTCTTCGTCGCCTGGCCTGCGAAACTCGACTTCGATGCCGCTTGCGGCCCATGGCAAGCCTACGAGTGTCTGCCATGCGATCGCCTGCGTCGGCAGATTCAGTTCGGCGAGATAGCGTGAAGTGGCAGCGGGCGCATCGGCGAGCGATTCGACGATATCGACCGTGGTCGCCATCTTCTTCGCCTGCTCGATGAAATGCGTGACGAGATCGGCCGGCGTGGGCGGACGCGGACCTTGAGGGTGGCTGGCGAGATACGCTTGCGCCGCCTCCCGCTCGGATGCGGCCGGCTCGGGCTCGCGCCCCTGCGCTGCGCGAATGCGCGCCAGGATGTTGCGGCGGGCGGTCGATGTATCCATGTGCAATGTCCTCGTGCCGGTGATCGTCTTGATCCTGCTGAATGCGTGCTGAAAGCGCTGCTGGATGGGCGTGCTGAATGCGCACATCGACCCGCAAATTATAACGGCCGCCCTCTTTGCGAACACCCTGGCCGAACGGCATATGGCGGCGCCCAGGCAAGGCGCCGACAATGCCCCTCAAAAACTCGCCCGAACGATGCGCGAGCAACGAACAGGGAATGCGCGTTACTTGGCGGCTTCTTCTTCGACGGGCTGCTCGATGCCGAAAACCTGGCGCAGATACGCGAGATACGCCTTGTCCTCGCACATGTTTTTGCCCGGCGAGTCGGACAGTTTCGCGACGGGCTGGCCGTTGCACTTGACCATCTTGATCACGATCTGCAGCGGGTTGTAGCCGAGGTCGTTGGTGAGATTCGTGCCGACGCCGAATGCGAGCTTGCAGCGGCCACGGAACCGCTCGTAAAGCTGCAGCACTTTCGGAATGTCGAGCGCGTCTGAAAACACCAGCACTTTCGTGCGCGGGTCGCAGCGGTTGGCCTCGTAGTGTGCAAGCAGGCGTTCGCCCCAGTCGAACGGGTCGCCGGAATCGTGGCGCGCGCCGTCGAAGAGCTTGCAGAAGTACATGTCGAAATCACGGAGGAACGCCTTCATGCCATACACGTCGGACAACGCAATACCAAGGTCACCGCGATATTCCTTGGCCCACATCTCGAAGCCGTATATCTGCGAGTCGCGCAGGCGCGGACCGAGCGCCTGGCACGCCTGCAGATATTCGTGCGCCATCGTGCCGAGCGGCGTAAGGCCATGCTTCATCGCATAGAACACGTTGCTCGTGCCGGTGAACTGCTCGCGCAAGCCGTCCTTGAGCGTGAGAATCACCTCTTCGTGCCAGCGCCCGGAGAAGCGGCGGCGCGTGCCGTAATCGGCGATCTTGCAGTCGGCGAACTCGGGTCGCGCGCCGAGCAGCTGGATCTTGTCGCGCAGGCGCTCGCGTCCTTCGCTGTAGTCGGGCTGCTGCTGCGTATTGCGGAAATACACCTCGTTGACGATCGCGAGCACGGGAATTTCGAAGAGGATCGTATGCAGCCACGGCCCCTTGATGTCGATTTCGATTTCACCATTGCCCTTCGGGGAAGGCGTGATCGCGATGTACTTCTCGCTCAGATGAAAGAGCGCGAGAAAGTCGATGAAATCGTTCTTGATGAAGCGCATCCGGCGCAGATAGTCGAGTTCGCCCTCGCTGAAGCGCAGGTCGCAGAGTTTGCGCACTTCGCTGCGAATCTCGTCGATGTACGGCACGAGGTTGACCTTCGGCGTGCGGCAACGGAACTTGTATTCGACGTTGGCCGCGGGGAAATGATGCAGCACGACCTGCATCATCGTGAACTTGTACAGGTCGGTATCGAGCAGCGAAGTAATGATCATGATCTTGCAAACCGGAACTGCATAAAAACGGAAGACGTCAGGTTTCGTGCGCCCTCGCCCTTCACCCTCGCCCTTTTGTGTGCGCTGCAACCTGCGCCGGACCCTTGGAGGGGATCTTGTGCGGCCCGTGCATCGACGCTGTCGCATGTTACCCGAATGCGCGCCCGCCGATGTTCCAGTGCTCCAGGCCCGGCAAGCCGCGGCGCACAGCGAATCCATCCCGCGCGAAAGCCGCCATAAACTAATCACCAAACGATATAAAACCGTCCCGGACGATGGCGTATGCACTACTTGACGTTACGTTACAATACCGCTTTTGGCGTTTCGCCATCTCCCCACTACCCAAAAGATATCGTTTGCAGGAGTTGCCTGAATGACTCACGTTGTGACCGAAAGCTGCATCAAGTGCCGCTATACCGACTGCGTCGATGTGTGCCCGGTGGACTGCTTTCGCGAAGGTCCCAACTTCCTCGCGATTGACCCGGACGAATGCATCGACTGCGCCGTGTGCGTTGCAGAATGCCCCGTGAACGCCATTTACGCCGAAGAAGACGTACCTGGCGACCAGCAGCACTTCACCGAGCTGAACGCCGAGCTCGCCAAGACATGGCCGAGCATCACGAAGACCAAGTCGCCGCTGCCCGAGGCGGAAGAGTTCAAGGACGTCAAGGAAAAACTCGCGCTGCTCGAGCGCTGATCGGCCTGGACGCTGCAGACCTGCCACCCCGTCTCGAATCGTTCGAATTAAATTGAGATGAACCGGGGGTATTGACAGGTTCTGCATCACCTTCTACAATTTCGCTTCTCTGCTGTTGTTGTTCCCCGATAGCTCAGTCGGTAGAGCGCCGGACTGTTAATCCGTAGGTCCCTGGTTCGAGCCCAGGTCGGGGAGCCAAGAATTGCAAAGGCCCGTTAACCACAACGGGCTTTTTTATGTAGCAACACGTTGTACTGCTGTTCCCCGATAGCTCAGTCGGTAGAGCGCCGGACTGTTAATCCGTAGGTCCCTGGTTCGAGCCCAGGTCGGGGAGCCAAAATTTCGAAGGCCCGCATTCGTGCGGGCCTTTTCTTTTTCTGTGCTGCGTGTTCGCTGCGCTTTGCTTAAGCGCCACGCTTTCGTGCGCACGCCTGCTGCGAAAGCCGGCATCCGCGACCAGGTTACGATGATGTCCTCACTCGCGGCCGGTCTTGCAGCCGGCCTGCTGCCCGCTCAATCGCTCAACCTTCCCGTCACGTGATGAAAACCGACATGCCCCGCGCGCGCATCGAGCGCGCCGCCGCCCTTCTCGCCGCCTGCGCTGCATTCCTCTGCGCGCCGATGGCCCACGCCGAGGAAGTCGCGAGCGTCAACACGAACTTTCATCTCGCCGGCTCGGACCGCGTGGTCGTCGAGGCGTACGATGATCCCGCTGTGCAGGGCGTCACCTGCTATGTGTCGCGGGCGCGCACGGGCGGCATCAAGGGCACGCTCGGCATCGCCGAAGACCCGACGGAAGCGTCGATCGCATGCCGTCAGGTCGGGCCCGTGAAGATTCCGGACCCGCTGCGCCAGCAGGCCGACGTCTTCACCGAACGCATGTCGCTGATCTTCAAGACGCTGCACGTGGTGCGCGTCGTCGACACCAAACGCAACACGCTCGTCTATCTGACGTACAGCGACCGCGTCGCCACGGGCAGCGCGAAAAACAGCGTCACGGCCGTGCCGATGCCCGCCGGCACGACGATTCCCGTGCGCTAAAACGAAGGCGCAGCGCGCGAGGCGCGGTAAACTGACAGGTCCACCGGACACCGACCATGACCTCGACGCGCTTTCGCGACAACGCCCGCTACTGGCGCACGCCCCTTCTGCCCGGCGCGGACCTGCTCACGGCCGAATATCACGATCACGAGTTCACGCCGCACTGGCACGACGCGTACACGATCCCCGTCATCGAGGCGGGCGCGGAAGCGTATCGCTATCAGGGCGCGCGTCACGTCGCCGAAGCGGGCAGCGTGCCCATCATCAATCCTGGCGAACTGCACACGGGCTCGCGGGCGATGGACGAAGGCTGGCGTTATCGCGTGCTGTACGCGCCTGTCGCGTACATCCACGCGCTCGCCGAAGAGATTGCCGGCCGCGCGCAGCCGCTGCCGTGGTTCGATGCCGACGTGATCCGCGATGCCGATCTCGCCGTGCGGCTTGCTCGCGCGCATCGGTTGCTGGAGGCGAACGTCGATCCCCTTGACGCCGAAACGGCGATGCTCGACGCGCTGTCGACTCTGCTCGTGCGCTACGGCCGCACTCGCGCTCACCACGCGCCGCTTGCCACCGGCGACCAGCGCGTCGTCACGATGAAGGAGCAGCTGACGGACGATCTCGCCGCGCCGCTGAAGCTCGCGGATCTCGCCGACGCCGTCGGCCTGTCGCCGTTTCACGCCGCGCGGCTCTTCAACCGTGCGACGGGACTGCCGCCGCATGCCTGGCGCAACCAGGTTCGCCTGCAGCGCTCGCTTGCGCCGTTGCGGGCGGGCGCGTCGGTGGCGGATGTCGCGGCAGCCAGCGGCTTCACCGACCAAAGCCATTTCACGCGGCATTTCCGGCGCATGTTCGGCGTGCCGCCCGGGCGCTGGCAGTCGTCCTGAGCAGGCAATCTGCTGCGCGGCGGCTTGCGCGGCATTGAACGCCGCGCGAAGCATCGGCGTGCCTGCCAGGCCCGCCACTAACGCCTTCCAGCACAGCAGCACATCAGCACGTTCCAGCACCTTCCGGCGCTTTCCGACCACCTTCCACCACATCGATCCGCGCTTCGACACCCGTCATGCGCAAGAACGTACAAGCCGACGCGCCGCTCGCCCGACTATCCTCGGCCGTATCGAGGAGGAAAGATTGAATCACGCTGCACAACCCGTTCACCGCCTGAAGGAATTCATGGCCGGCGCGCGCGACACGATCCCGATGATCATCGGCGCGTCGCCGTTTGGCATCATTTACGGCACGCTCGTCGCATCCGGTCCGTTGCATCTGTGGCACGGCCAGTTCATGTCGCTGGTCGTGTTCGCCGGCTCGGCGCAGTTCATCGCGCTCGGCCTGATCGCGGGCCACGCGAGCTACGCGGTCGTGTGGGCGACGACGCTCGTCGTCAACGCCCGTCACGTGCTCTACAGCGCGACGCTCGCGCCATACGTGTCGCACCTGCCGTCGCGCTGGCGCTGGGCGCTCGGCGGCCTGCTCACCGACGAAGTCTTCGCCGTCGCGTGGGCGCATTACCGGCTGCATCCGCCCGGCTCGGTCGGACCGTACTACTTCCTCGGCTCGGGCCTCGCGATGTACGCCAACTGGCAGATCTGGACGCTCATCGGCCTGCTGTTCGGCGCGGCGTTTCCCGGCCTGCAGTCGCTCGGGCTCGATTTCGCGATGGTCGCGACGTTCATCGCGATCGTCGTGCCGCAGCTCGTCGCCGTGCGCTACCTGGCGGCGGCCACCACGGCGGGCGCGCTCGCGTTCTTCTGGCAAGACTGGCCGTACAAGCTCGGGCTGCTGGGCGCCGTGTTCGCGGGCGTGAGCGTCGGCGTGCTGCTGTCGCTGCCCGCGTTCCAGCGCACCCGCACGGCGGAGGCTTCGCAATGAACTACGTACTGCTGATCCTCGGGATGGCCGTCATCACCTGGCTGATCCGCACCGCCGTGTTCGTGCTCGGCGATCACATCGTATTTCCACCGCTCGTGCGCACCGCACTGGGCTTCGTGCCCGTCACGGTACTGACGGCGATCATCGTGCCGATGGCCGTGTCGCCGCACGGCACGCAGGCCGAACTCACCTGGCGCAATCCGCAGCTCGTCGGCGCGCTCGCGGCTATCGCCGTCAGTGCGCTGACTCGGCGGCCTCTCCTGACCATCGCGCTCGGGCTGACGGTCTTCTTCGTCTGGCAAGGCGTCGTTCTCAAGTAGTCGGTCGGGGCGTCACGCCGACGTCCGAAGTCGCCCCCGCGCGCCCGAAAGCGGCGCACGGCGGCCGGCCCGCGCGCTCTCCGCGTTCTCCGCGTTCTCCGCACTCTCCACGTCCTCCGTCTTCCCGCTCCCCGCTTCCTGCCTTCCCGCTTCCCGCTTCCCGCTTCCCGCTTCCCGCCTCCCGCCTCCCGCTTCCCGCTTCCCGCTTCCCG